>JBEBBB010000026.1:0-7718 GCA_041158605.1 Pseudomonadota bacterium | reverse complement strand
CTCAACTCCTTGCCCCACCTGGCAGGTGAACTGGTCAACAAAATGGGCCAAATGGGTCTGGTGACGGTGCCCTACCCCGCACCACCCGCCGCAGTGAGCGCTTTGTTGGCCGGTGATGCCACCTTGGTGACCGATGGTGTGCCTGGGTTGTTGCCCCACGTCAAAGGGGGTCGCCTGCGCGCCCTGGCCGTGACCTCGGCACAGCGCTTGCCAGGCCTGGACATCCCGACCGTGGCGGAGACCTACCCGGGCTACGAGGTGATTGGTTGGTTCCAGGTGATGGCGCCCACAGGCACCCCGGCAGCGGTGGTGGAACGGGTCAACCAAGACGTGAACCGCATCTTGCAGCAAACCGACCTGGTGACGCGCTTGAACGAGATGGGCATCTACCCCCGCAACGACAACCTGGCAGCGGCCAAGACCTTTTTTGCGGACCAACAGCGCACCATGAAAAAGCTGGTCGCCGACCTCGGCGTCCAACCCCAATAAACCCAATCCCCAAAGGACACCCCATGACCACAAGACCCAAAGCCCTCGTCACCGGCGGCGCCACCGGCATCGGCCGCAGCGCGGTGCTCGCCCTGGCCCGCGCAGGTTATGACGTCGCCCTGGTGTACGGCTCCAGCGCCAAGGCCGCTGCGGCCGTCGCGGCTGAGGCCCAAGCCCTGGGCGCAGAGACCCTGCTGATGCAATGCGACGTGAGCGACGACGCCGCGGTGCGCGCTGTGATGGCGCAGGTTCAGCAGGCCTGGGGCCACCTGGACACCTTGGTGAACAACGCGGGCACCACGGCCACCTGGAAAGTGAAAGACCTGGAGAGCCTGAAGATGGACGAGTGGGACCGCACCTTCGCGGTCAACGTGCGCGGCACCTTCCAGGTCAGCCGTGCGGCCGTGCCCCTGCTCAAAGCTGGCAAAGCGGCCGGCGGCAGCCCCTCCATCGTGAACACGGCCAGCATCGTGGGCCTGCGCCCCGGCCCCCAACCCCTGCCCTACGCGGCCAGCAAAGCCGCGGTGGTGAGCCTGACCAAGATGTTGGCATGGAACCTGGGGCCGGACATCCGCGTGAACGCGGTGGCACCGGGCTGGATGGAGGGCGATTGGATGGAGCGGATGCTGGGCGACAAATACGACACCCTGATGGGTGCACGCGCCAAGGCCACGCCCTTGAAACGTTGCGTGACAGCCGATGACGTGGCCGAGGTGATGTTGAACCTGATCCAAGGCATGCGGTTCGTGACCGGCGAGGTGGTGGTCATCGACGGCGGCTTCACCAGCTCCACCTGACCCCAAGAGGAGACCCACCATGTTGCCCGGTTTTGTACCCTTCCCCCCCGAATACGCCGCCCGCTACCGCGCCCAGGGGTACTGGCGCGACCAGTCGCTCGCCCAAGAATTTGACGCGGTGTTCAAACGCTACAGCGACCGCGTGGCGCTGGTGGACGGCGAGGTGGTTTACACCTACGCCGAACTGGACCGCGCCAGCACCAACCTGGCCTTGAACCTGCTGGCGCTGGGCTTGCAGCCGCAAGACCGTGTGGTGCCAACGCTGCCCAACGTGCACGAGTTTGTGGTGCTGTACTTTGCGCTGCAAAAAATCGGTTGCATCCCCATCGCAGCGCTGGTGACCCACCGCTACGCCGAGATCAGCCAGTTTGTGCAACTGTCTGGGGCCACCACCTGCGTGTACCCCGATCAGAGCGGGGACTTTGCGTTCGCGCCCGTGATCGACCGCATCCAGGCCGAGAACCCCTCGCTGAAGTTCCGGTTGGTGCTGGGCCAGGCCGGCCCGGGTGAGGTGTCGCTGCGCGACCTGATCAGCCGCCCTGCCACACTGCCCGCGTCCCGCCTGGCCGAGATCCACATCGACCCCACGGACCCGTGCATTTTCCAACTGTCGGGCGGCACCACGGGCATCCCCAAGTTGATCCCCCGCACCAACAACGACTACGCCTACAACTCGAAAGCCGCCGCAGCGGTGACCGAGATCAACGGTGATTCGGTGTTGCTGCTGGTGCTGCCGATCGCGCACAACCTGCCCCTGGCCTGCCCGGGTATTCAAGGGTTTATGTTCCACGGGGCCAAAGTGGTTTTGCACGGCAACACCCGGCCGACCGAGATGTTTGGGCTGATCCAGACACACCGGGTCACGC
Source organism: Pseudomonadota bacterium (assembly GCA_041158605.1). Lineage (GTDB taxonomy): Bacteria > Pseudomonadota > Gammaproteobacteria > Burkholderiales > Burkholderiaceae_C > JBEBBB01. The sequence goes on along the minus strand of JBEBBB010000026.1, from coordinate 5,566 downwards.
ACTTGAAGGTGGTCCCGGCGCTGCTGATCCGGCTGATCAACGACCCGGCTGTGGACCAATACGACCTGAGCAGCCTGAAGCTCATCCAAAGCGGTGGACAGCGCATGCAACCCGAGGTGCGGGCCAAAACCCGGGCCCTGATACCGGGTGTGTTTGTGCAAGAGAACTTCGGCATGTCGGAAGGCACCTTGATGTTTGTGCGGGCGACCGACCCCGAAGAGGTGAAACTGGAAACCTGCGGCCGCCCCGTTTGCCCAGACGACGAGGTGCTGCTGCTCGACGACGAAGGCCGCGAGGTGCCAGACGGCGAGGTGGGCGAGTTCACCGTGCGTGGGCCCTACACCCTGCGCGGTTATTTTGGTGTGCCCGAGTACAACGCCCGCCAGTTCACCCCCGATGGTTTTTACCGGTCGGGCGACCTGATGCGCAAACACCCCAGCGGCAACTACGTCGTGGAAGGCCGCAAAAAGGACCTGATCAACCGAGGGGGCGAAAAAATCAGCGCCGAAGAGGTGGAAAACCTGATCTTGATGCACCCCGCTGTGCAAAACGTGGCTTGTGTGCCCATGCCCGACCCCAACATGGGCGAAAAAATGTGCGCCTTTGTGATCTTAAAAACAGGACACGGGCTGGACCTCAAAACCCTGGTCGGTTTTTTGCTGACCAAAGAGATCGCCAAATTCAAACTGCCCGAGCGGCTGGAGGTGCTACCGGACTTTCCAGTGTCCACCTTTGGCAAGGTCTCCAAAAAGGCCTTGGGTGAACGCATCGCCCAACAACTGGCTGCCGAACAGACCACCACCCACTGACACACACACACCGAGTTCACCATGCGCATCATCGACCTGCACTGCTACCCTGGAACCCCCACCTGGATCGAGTCCCAAGGCCCTTATCCTGCCGAACTGGCCCGCTACTGGAAACGCGACTGGGTGGGCAAAACCGAAGACGAGGTGGTTCAAGAGTTCACCGACGCGGGCGTTCAAGCCTGCCTGGTGGCCCTGGACCTGGAAACGACGGTGGCGGCGCCACCCTGCACCAACGAATACGTGCACGGCATGTGGAAACGGCACCCCGACCGCATCATCCAATGCTGGGGCGCGGTGGAACCGGCCAAGGGTGAAATCGCCATCCGGCAGGTGAAAAAAGCCGTCAACGAGCTGGGCTTCATCGGTTTCCACTTCCACCCCATCATGCAGCACTTTGGGGTGAGCGACCGCCGGTATTACCCCTTGTTTGAAGAGATCAACGCGCTGGGCGTGGCGGTGATGATCGACGTGGGCACCACCGGCATGGGCGCGGGCATGCCCGGCGGGAACGGTGCCGTGGTGCGGCACGCCCACCCCAAACACATCGACCAGTTGGCCGCGGATTTCCCCCACCTGAAGATCATCATGGCCCACCCCGGCTGGCCTTGGGTGGACGAGACCACCGCAGTGGCTTTGCACAAGGGCAACGTGTATTGGGAGATGTCGGGTTGGGCGCCCAAACACTTTCCGGGCAACCTGAAAGTGGACATCCGCGGGCGCCTGCAAGACAAGATCATGTTTGGCAGCGACTACCCCAGCCTGCCCTACGAGCGCATCCTGCGCGAATGGGACGAACTGGGCTACAAGCCCGAGGTGATGGAGAAAATCATGCACGGCAACGCCGAGCGCGTGTTGGGTCTGTGAGGCACCACACAACATGAACCACGCTTACCTGTGTGACGGCATCCGCACGCCCATCGGGCGTTACGGCGGTGCCTTGTCCGGTGTGCGCACCGACGACCTGGGGGCCGTGCCCATCCAGGCGTTGATGGCCCGCCACCCGCGGCTGGACTGGGGCCGGCTGGACGAGTTGTTCTACGGCTGTGTGAACCAGGCCGGCGAGGACAACCGCAACGTGGCCCGCATGAGCGCGCTGCTGGCGGGCCTGCCCGTGTCCGTGCCCGCGGCCACCGTGAACCGCCTGTGTGGTTCGGGCCTGGAAGCGGTGGCCCAAGCCGCCCGCGCCATCCAAAGCGGTCAGGCCCAACTGGTGGTGGCCGGTGGCGTGGAAAGCATGAGCCGTGCGCCCTTGGTCATGCCCAAGGCCACCAGCGCCTTTTCGCGGCACGCCGAGGTGCACGACTCGACCATAGGCTGGCGTTTTGTGAACCCGCACATGGAACAGCTTTACGGCACCGACTCGATGGGTGAAACCGCCGAAAACGTGGCCGAGGCCCACGGCATCGGCCGGGCCGACCAAGATGCGTTTGCCTGGCGCAGCCAACAACGGGCGGCCCAGGCCATGGCCAGCGGCTGGCTGGCCGGCGAAATCACCCCGGTGCAGGCCCCCACCGGCCCCAAAGGCGCGCTGCAAGCGGTGCACACCGACGAACACCCCCGCGCCGACACCACCTTGGAGAGCCTGGCTCGCCTGAAGCCCCCATTCCGGGTCAACGGCACGGTCACGGCGGGCAACGCCTCGGGGGTGAACGACGGCGCGGCCGCGCTGCTGCTGGCCGACGGGCCTACCGCATCGGCCTTGGGCCTGCAACCCCAAGCGCGTGTGCTGGGGTACGCCACCGCCGGCGTCGAGCCCCGTGTGATGGGTTTTGGCCCCACCCCAGCCGTCCACAAGCTGCTGGCCCAAACCGGGCTGTCGGTGAACGACTTTGACGTGGTCGAGCTCAACGAGGCCTTTGCCGCGCAAGGTCTGGCGGTGTTGCGGGCGCTGGGTCTGCCCGACGATGGCGACCACATCAACCCCAACGGGGGGGCTATCGCTTATGGCCACCCCCTGGGCATGTCGGGCGCGCGCTTGGCCTGGACCGCGGTGCGCCAGTTGCAACGCACGGGTGGCCGGTACGCCTTGGTGACGATGTGTGTGGGTGTGGGCCAAGGTGTGGCCATGGCATTGGAGCGGGTATGAACACGGAACCCACCGATCCCATCGTGGTGGAACGGCAAGGGGCCATCGCCGTCTTGACCCTCAACCGCCCCGACACACGCAACGCGCTCAGCGGCGAGGCCATGTTCGCTGCTTTCGAACAGGTGTTTGAGGTGCTCAACAACGACCGCTCGGTGCGCGCGGCCATCCTCACCGGCGCGGGCTCGGCCTTTTGCTCGGGCGGCAACATCGCCGAGATGCGGGACCGGCAAGGCATGTTCGCCGGCACGCCCGAAGAGATCACCCAACGCTACGCCCAAGGCATCCAACGCATCCCCCGGGCGTTTGAACGGCTCGAGGTGCCCATCATCGCGGCGGTCAACGGGCCGGCCATCGGCGCCGGCAACGACCTGGCATGCATGTGTGACATCCGCATCGCGGCCGACACCGCCCGGTTTGCCGAGAGTTTTGTGAAGGTGGGTATCGTGCCGGGTGATGGCGGTTGCTGGTTGCTGCCCCGGGTGGTGGGTTGGTCCCGCGCGGCGGAGATGGCACTGACAGGCGACACCATAGACGCCCAAGAGGCTCTGCGCATCGGGCTGGTCTCCCGGGTGGTGGCCCCGGCCGACCTGATGGCCACCGCGCTGGCGGTGGCACAACGGGTGGCGGCCAACCCACCCCAGGTGCTGCGCTGGACCAAACGCTTGTTGCAGCAGGCCCGCACCGGCACCTTGGACGAGGCCCTACAAGCCGCTGGGCGCTTCCAAGGCCAGGCCCACCACACCGCGGACCACACCGAGGCGGTGAACGCCTTTTTTGAGAAACGCCCACCGGTGTTCAAAGGCTGACCATGGACCACGTGTTGCTTGAAACGGAAACCTCCCCTGGGGTGGTGGTGCTGCGCTTGAACCGACCGGCTGTGCTGAACGCCTTGAACCTGGCCATGCGCCGGGCACTGGCCGAGGCCTTCACCCGGCTGGACGCCGACCCTGGCGTTCGTGTGGTGGTGCTGGCTGGCCACGAACGCGCGTTCTGCGCCGGGGCTGACCTGGGCGAGTACGTGGACGCCACGCCGGTGGAGCTGGCCCAACGCCGCATGGACCTGCTGTGGGGGGCGGTGGCCCAGTGCCAAAAGCCGGTGATCGCGGCGGTACGGGGTCACGCCCTGGGCGGTGGGTGCGAGCTGGCCATGCACGCCGACATTGTGGTGGCCGGGCGCAGCGCCCGGTTCGGGCAACCCGAGGTGCGCATCGGCATCATGCCCGGTGGTGGCGCCACCCAACGCTTGGTACGGGCCGTGGGTAAACACCGCGCCATGGACCTGCTGCTGCGCGGTGACAGCATCACCGGTGAACAGGCCCACGCCATGGGTCTGGCCAGCCATGTGGTGGACGATGCCGAGGTGGAACCCCTGGCACTGCAACTGGCCCAAGCCATGGCCGACCTGCCACCATTGGCGCTGCGGTCCATCAAGGCCGCGGTGTTGCACAGCATGAACACCGGCCTGGACGCTGGCCTGCAACACGAGCGGGTGGCTTTTCAGAACCTGTTCAGCACCGCCGACAAAACGGAAGGCATACGCGCGCGGATGGACAAACGCCCACCCAGGTTTGAAGGGCGCTGACCGGCCGCTGGGCTCAGACAGACCAGGGAGGGCGGGTCGCCACCATGCGCACCGGTGCCTCGCCGGGCACCAAGGGAAACCGTGGGCCGCCCGCCGCCCAGTCGGCTTGGGCCTGGGCCACCGCCGACCGGCTGTGGCCCACGAAGTTCCACCACATGGTGACGGGTTGGTCCAGGGGCTGCCCGCCCAGCACCAACACCTGCGCACCGGGTGCCAGGCGCAGGTCCAACGCACAGGCTCCTGGCCCCAGGTAAAGCCCACCACCTGGAGCCACCGCCTCACCCGCACACCACACCGCGCCCACCAAGGGGGTGACCAGGTGTTCAAACGTGGGGTCCAGGTCCCAGGTTGCAGCGCCGCCACCAGGGCTGTCCAGGTGCAAACCCAACAAGGGGCTGTGCACGCGGGTGGGGGCCCGTTGGCTGCCACAACGCCCCACCAACAGGGTGGCTTGCAAACCACCCAGGGCCCAGCGCGGCAGGTCGGTGTGGTGCTCAAACGCAGGCGGCATGTCGGCCAGGGCTTCGGGCAGCGCGATCCACAACTGGGCGGCGTGCAGCACCGGGGTCAAAGCGTCTTCGGTGTGGACAACACCCCGCCCCGCAGTCATCAAGTTGACCTGCCCGGGGCGCACCACCTGCTCCGACCCCAGGCTGTCCCGGTGCAACAGCTCACCGGCCAGCATCCAGGTGAAGGTCTGCAACCCGGTGTGGGGGTGGGCCTCCACCCGCAACAGCGGGGCCTGGGGGGCTGTCGTGGGGGCCATGTGGTCCAGAAAAACCCACGCGCCCACTGAGCGGCGTTGGCGCGTGGGCAACAAACGGGTGACCTGCACCCCCGGTCCGAGGTCGGTGGGGCGACCGGTGAGGTGCTGTGGGATTTGGGCTGGTGTGGGCATGGGTTTCATCGTAACGCCAGCCGGCTCGGTGGTCAGAAGTTCCGCCTGATGGAACTGTTGTGGGTACCGGTTGTGGGCACCCACGCCCCCGGCCAACAATCGCCACAGGCCCTTTTCCCCAACCTTTGACACCCATGAACACCCCTTACCGTTTTCCCGATTACCAGGTGGCTGGCGCTGGCGACACCACC
>JBEBBB010000025.1:0-7904 GCA_041158605.1 Pseudomonadota bacterium | reverse complement strand
TTGGTGGCACCGAGCTTCAGGCTCATCTGGCGCACCGCTTCCAGGAAGGGCAGGCTCTCGATGTCGCCGACCGTGCCGCCGATCTCGACGATGGCCACGTCCACCGCCTGCGCCTCGGCGCCGCGGCGCACGAACTCCTGGATCTCGTTGGTGACGTGCGGGATCACCTGCACCGTCTTGCCCAGGTAGTCGCCGCGACGCTCCTTCTCGAGCACGCTCTTGTAGATCTGGCCGGTGGTGAAGTTGTTGGCCTTCTTCATCCGCGTGGTGATGAAGCGCTCGTAGTGGCCCAGGTCGAGGTCGGTTTCGGCACCGTCGTCGGTGACGAACACCTCGCCGTGCTGGAAGGGGCTCATGGTGCCCGGGTCCACGTTGAGGTAGGGGTCGAGCTTGATCAGGGTGACCTTGAGGCCACGGGATTCCAGCAGCGCGGCCAGAGACGCGGAGGCGATGCCCTTGCCCAGAGAGGACACCACGCCACCGGTAACGAACACAAATTTGGTCATGTCACGGGCGAACCGAGCCGGTTCGCGGGAGGGGAAATGGGGATTATAAAAGGGTGGGGTGCCGGCCTGCCTGACGCCGGGCCTGCTGTTGACCCGGTGTGGGTCAAATACCCCACTGGTGTTGGGTGTAGCCCCCCATTTTTACACCTTCTTTTCGCTTGTTTGTTTTCTATGTCATTGTTTTGGTTTGATTTTTTGTAATGGGCAGATATGGCACAAGCTTTGCTGAGTTTGGGGTGGGTGGGGGCAATGGGCGTTCACCTGGGTTCAGCAACGAAAGGACTTTCCACATGACCGCTTTCCAAAAAACCGTCGCAGCGCTGCTGTCCGTGGCCGCACTCGGACTAACCGTCACCACCGAGGTATCGGCCCGAGAAGGTGGCTGGCGCAGTGTCGGCAAGGGCATCAAATGCATCAACCAGGCCGTCTTGCAACCCGACGGCACCTACCGCGTTCAACAAGTGTGCGCCAACCGCGGCTGAGCCAGGAGTCAACATGTCCAAACACTCTACCCGATCGGTTGTGATCGTTGCGCTCTCTGCTCTGCTGATGGGCGCCATGGGTCAAGCCTCCGCACGCAACTTGTCATACAGCGCAGGCAAAGGTGTGAAGTGCTCGTACATACTCGTTTCTTCGGTCAACGGCGTCAACGTCTGGCAAACGGTTTGCCGCAAATCCGGCGTTTGACCACCCGAGGCAGCGCCCGCGGGTTCGGGGCGCTGCTTTTGGCGCTGTCGGTGTGTGTGGGGCCGTATGCCGAGGCAGACGAGACAGGCACCAGTGCCCAACCCTTTGCGGTTCAGTTCGGCCTGGGGCATGAAAGCAGCACCTCTCCTTTTTTGAGCCTGTCGGACGATGGGCAGTTTTTGACCCGCAATGGCAATGTCCGCAGCGCCGGCGTGTACCAGCGCGGGGTGTTGTCGGGCATGGGGGACATGGCCTTGGGAGAAGCCTTGTTGGGCTGGTCTGTGCACCTGGACCACAAACAATTTCCAGCTTCACCCGCGCTCGATTTTTCAGCGGCCATGGGTCACCTCACCCTAGGCGTACCTGTGGGCGCTGGGGTCACGGTGGGCGCCAGCCTGAGCCAGCAAAACCTGCGCGTGGCCGGGGCCCTGTTTCGCAACACCCGCACCTGGTCCGTGAACACCAGCTTGGGCCAACCCGATGGCGGCATTTGGGTGGCCGACCTGGGCTTCTCAAAACACCGCCACCCCGACACCTACACAGACATGGACGCCCGTGTGGTGTCGGCCTCTGTGCACCGCCGGCAACCGGTGTCCCTTTGGGGTGTAAAGGCCTTGGACATCAACGTGGGTTACGACCGCGAACACAACGAACGTGGGCTGACCGACCTGTCGCAGCGCCGGGTGTACGCCCGTGTCTCCGCCGAGCATAAGGCGGGTCCACAGACTTGGACGCTGGGCTGGATGGTGGCCCGAACCCGATTTGACGACAGTGCTTTGCCCGGCATGACCCCCCGGCAAGACCGCCTGGTGTCGTGGGACCTGGGGCTGGCCTGGGACCTGGGGGGTGGGCAAACCCTGGCCCTGGACCTGGCCAGCGCCACCAGCCGGGATAACAACGGTTTGTTTGACAACCGTTACCGCAATGTGATGGTCAGTTGGAGCATGGCTTGGTAGCTGTAGCGCCCAGGTCCAAGCTGGGGTGTTAAATTCCCCCCATGCAAGACCTAGCCGGCAAACACATCGTCCTGGGCCTCTCTGGGGGCATCGCCTGTTACAAGTCGGCCGAGTTGTGCCGTTTGTTGGTCAAGGCCGGCGCGACCGTCCAAGTGGTGATGACCGAGGCGGCCACCCATTTCATCACACCCGCCACCCTGCAAGCCCTGAGCCAGCACCCGGTGGTGTTGACCCAGTGGGACGCCACCGAACCCAACCACATGCCCCACATCCGCTTGGGGCGCGAGACTGACCTGATGCTGGTGGCACCGGCCAGCGCCGACTTGATCGCCCAGTTGGCACAGGGCCGAGCCGCCGATGTGTTGACCTTGGCCTGCCTGGCCCGGCCTTTGGACCGCACCCCCTTGTTGTTGGCCCCCGCCATGAACCGCGAAATGTGGGCCCACCCGGCCACGCAGCGCAACCTGGCGCAGGTGCAGGCCGATGGCGCCGTGGTGTTGGGGGTGGGGCAGGGCGACCAGGCCTGTGGTGAAACCGGTGACGGGCGCATGCTGGAGCCCGTCGAGTTGCTGGAGGCGGTGGTGGCCTTTGTACAACCCAAGGTGTTGCAGGGGCGCCGGGTGTGGGTGACAGCCGGGCCCACGTTTGAGGCCCTGGACCCGGTGCGTGGCATCACCAACCACTCGTCGGGAAAGATGGGTTTTGCCATCGCCCGAGCCGCCCGCGAAGCGGGTGCCGAGGTCACGGTGGTGGCGGGCCCTGTGCACCTGCCCACGCCCCTGGGTGTGCGGCGCATCAACGTGCAGTCGGCCTTGCAGATGCAGGCCGCGGCGGCACCGGCCATGGCCGAGGCCGATGTGTTCGTGGCGGCTGCAGCGGTGGCCGACTGGCGCCCCGCGGCCAGCGCCGACCAAAAGATCAAAAAGGATGGTTCAGGCCTACCGCCCACCTTGTCGTTTGTGGAAAATCCCGACATCTTGGCCGAGGTGGCAGCCAGCCCCCGGGCCCGGTCGGGCGCCCTGTACTGTGTGGGGTTTGCAGCCGAGAGCCACGACCTGCAAGCCCATGCCCAAGCCAAACGGGTGCGCAAGGGTGTGCCCTTGTTGGTGGGCAACATCGGGCCGGCCACGTTTGGGCAAGACGACAATAGCCTGTTGCTGGTCACGCCCGAAGGGGTGGAGCCCTTGGGGCCGGACCACAAATTGGCTTTGGCCCGCCACCTGGTGCAACGCATCGCGGCCCATTTGCCCCCTGCCACCCGCTAAACCTGGCCCAGCCGGGTGTTTTGACATGGCAACTGTTTAAAATCAAAATATAAGCAATTTCAGATATTTGCAGGAGTCCCCATGTTGCACCCCAACCCCACAAGCCAGCCGTTCACCAACCGGGCCAACCGCCGCCAGTGGTTGCGTTGGGCGTCTGGGGCGGGGGTGGCGGCGGGTGCCGGATTGCTGGCTTGGCCAGAAAGCCGGTTGTTCGCCCAGCAGGTGCAAGACTTTGTGGTGGGCCCGCGTGTTCCGGACATTGCACCCGAGCGTTTGTCGCAGCGGGTGTGGATGGTGTATGCCAAAGACGGTTTCCCCACCGCCGAAAACCAGGGCATGATGGCCAATGTGTTGTTTGTGGTGACGCCCGTGGGGGTGGTGGTGTTGGATTCGGGGGGCTCTTTGCAAATTGGCCAAATGGCCATCCGCATGATCCGCCAGGTCACTCCGCTGCCCGTGGTCGCTGTTTACAACAGCCACTACCACGGTGACCATTGGCTGGGCAACCACGCCTTCACCGAAGCTTTTGGCCAAAACCTGCCCATTTACGCCTTGCCCCACACCATCGAGCAGATCAAAGGGGTGGAGGGCAACCTGTGGCGCAGCCTGATGGAGCGCTGGACCAACCAGGCCACCATGGGGACCCAAGTGGTGGCGCCCAACCGGCCTGTGGCCCACGGGCAGGTCCACACCTATGGCGATGTGACCCTGAAGATGCACCACTATGGCACGGCCCACACCCCTTCCGATTTGTGTGTGGAGGTGGTGCCAGACAAAGTGACCTGTGTGGGCGATATCGCCATGGACAACCGCATCGCCAACATCGACGATGGGTCTTATGTGGGTACCGCCAAGTACTACCAAGCTGTCACGCAAGCGGCGGGCGATCAGCTGTGGGTGCCGGGGCACGGCAAGGGCAGCAAGGGCTTGCTCAAGGCCTATGGCGATTTTATGGCCGGTATCTACGAGCCCTGTTTGCAGGCGGTCAAAGACGGTTTGCCTGAGGCCACCGCGAAGGCCATGGTGCTGAAAGACCCCCGGGTGGCCTCGCGTGCCCCAACCATGCAGGGCTTTGATAGCAACATCGGCAAATACGTGAGCCTGGCTTACCTAGAGGCCGAAAAAGAGGCGTTCTGAACAGGGCCAGTGTCTGACCCGCGCCGGGGTTTTAGTGGTCCGGTTCAAACCGCCACCATGGCAAGGTGGCTTTGAGCGACCGGACCTCGCCACAGGCATCGGGTTCGTAGCCCGGTACACCACCCAAAACCGCTTGCCAGCCTGGTGTGGCCAGGGTGTTGCGTAGCGCCAGCACACCGGCCTGGTCCAGGGCAGTGTTCAAACACGCCAGGTGGTAGTGCTCGCGCAGCAGGGGTACAAACCCCAGGCCACGTTTGTGGGCGGCCGATTCGGTGGCCAGGCCCACATCGGCATTCCCCCCTGCCACAGCTTCGGCTACCGCAGCATGCGACGGCTCTACCCGGTCGTACCCGTGGATGTCGGTGGTCGCCAGCCCGGCCTCTGCGAGCAGCTCGTCCAGCAACAAGCGGGTGCCAGACCCGAGCGCCCGGTTGGCGAACCGCAATTGCCACCGGGCCACATCGCGCAGGGTTTGCACCCGACGGGGGTTGCCTTTGGCCACCACCAAACCTTGGGTGCGCTGGGCAAACCCAATCAACTTGTGCCGGCCCGGTGTCAACAAAGGTTGGTAGGCCCGTGCGCTGGGGCTGCCCTCGGTGGGTTTGTCCCGGGTGTGAAAACCCGCCACCACACAGCGGCCTTCGTTCAAGGCCCGTATGGCGTCCACACTGCCACAAAAATGGATGTCCAGGTGCAGGCCGGCCTGGCTGGCGTGGGATTGCAGCAGAGGCAGGGCGTCGTCGTGGCTGGCGTACAGACCCAACACGTGGCTCTGTGGGTCAAAGGCCAGGGCGAGTGTGCGCTCCAGTTCAGCCTGCAGCGTCTCGATCTGGGGCGCCAGGCGGGCCTGTGCCAAGCGTTCGGTCCAGATCAGTTTGTCGGCAAAGGGGGTGAGGGTGGCGGCTTGGCCCCGTTCCCACACGATCAGGGGTTGGCCCAGCTCGGCCTCCCAGGCTTTGAGCTGGCCCCACACATGGCGGTACGAGTAACCAACCCGCCGAGCCGCTGCCGATATCGAGCCTTCGGTGCGCACAGCAAACAACAGCGCCATCATGGGGTTGTAAAGGCCCGCCACGCGGTTGGTGCTTTGGGCGATCTGGTAGTGCAGCTCAATGCGTCGCATGGGTGGAGTGTGCCTGACTGTGGCCAACCCTGTCGGTCCTATGCAATCGCTTGCATAACTCGCAAGCACCAAGTGCGCGCAGGGGGGTAGCTGGCTAGCATCCCGGCCCATGGGTGCTTTTTCTGAGAGTTTGTCCACTGCCATGGCCCTGGTGCTGGGTGGCGACGCCGGGTTGTGGACGGTGGTGGGGCGTTCGCTGGCCGTCAGTTCCACGGCGTGTGCCTTGGCTTGTGCGCTGGGCTTGTTGTCTGGTGCTGCGCTGGGTGTGGCCCGTTTTCGGGGCCGAGGTGCCCTGGTCACCGGGTTGAACACGCTGTTGGCCGTGCCCTCGGTGGTGGTGGGGTTGGTGGTTTATTTGTTGTTGTCCCGCTCTGGCCCTTTAGGGCATTGGGGTTGGTTGTTCAGTTTCCAGGCCATGGTGCTGGCCCAGACCCTGCTGGTGTGGCCGGTGGTCACCGCCCTGACCCGCCAAGTCATCGAAGACGCCGACCGCCACCATGGCGAGCAGTTGCGCTCATTGGGGGCGGGTAACGGTTTGCGCGCCGTGTTGCTGGTGTGGGACGAGCGTTACGCCTTGGTCACGGTGTTGTTGACCGCGTTTGGACGGGCGGTATCAGAGGTGGGAGCGGTGATGGTGGTGGGGGGCAATATCGATGGCTTCACGCGCGTGATGACCACGGCCATTGCCCTGGAAACCAGCAAAGGCGACCTGCCCTTGGCATTGGGTTTGGGCCTGGTGTTGTTGGGTGTGGTGTGGTGTTTGAACGCGGTGGTCGCCGTGTTGCGTCGGTGGCGCGAGCGGGCCGATGGGGGTTGGCCGGCCGGGGGGCTCGCGTGAGCCCGGTGGTCACCCTACAGGGGGTTGGCACCTGCTTGGGGCCGGCCCGGCAGGTACCCGCTTTAACAGGGGTCAACCTGCAGATACAGGCCGGTGAACGGGTCGCTTTGGTGGGGGCCAATGGCAGTGGCAAAAGCACCTTGTTGCGGGTGTTGCACGGCCTGTTGCCCGCCCACTCGGGTGTGGTGCAACGCACACCGGGGCTGCGCATGGCGATGTTGTTCCAGCGGCCCCACCTGTTGCGTTTGAGCGCCTGGAACAACGTGGCCTTGGGTCTGTGGATGGCCGGACAACCATGGCGGGAAGCCCGACAAAATGCCGCTGTGGCGATTGAACAAGTCGGGCTCACGCCTGTGATGTACCGCAATGGACGGGCCCTGTCAGGGGGGCAGCAGCAGCGGCTGGCCCTGGCCCGTGCTTGGGCCCTGCAACCGTCTCTTTGGTTGCTCGACGAGCCCACCGCCAGCCTGGACCCCCACGCCAAACGCGAGGTCGAAGCCCTGATCGCCGGTTTCACCGCTGTGGCGCCAGTTCCTGGCCAGCCCACACCCACGCTGGTGTTTGCCAGCCACAACCTGGGCCAGGTCAAACGCCTGGCCAGCCGTGTGGTGTACCTGGAGGGCGGGCAGGTTTTGGCCGATTTGCCTGTGCATGATTTTTTTAATGGCCCGTTGTTGGCCGACCACCACCCCGAAGCCCACGCTTTTGTCAAAGGAGAAACCGCATGAAACGTTTGTGGCACACCATCGCCCTGGCCCTTGTCGCCATGACCGGTGTCAGCACCCAGGCTCAAAGTATTGTGGTGGCATCCACCACATCCACCGAACAATCGGGCCTGTTTGGCCATGTGTTGCCTGCGTTCAAACAGGCGACTGGTATCGATGTCAAAGTGGTGGCACTGGGCACCGGCCAGGCCATTGATATGGCCCGCCGGGGGGATGCCGACGTGCTGTTTGTGCACGACAAACTGGCCGAAGAGAAGTTTGTGGCCGATGGCTTTGCCGCCCGCCGGCTGGAGGTGATGTACAACGACTTTGTGTTGATAGGCCCCAAGGCCGATCCGGCTGGCACCAAGGGTTCCGACATCGTGGCGGCGCTGAAAAAAGTGGCCGCCAACAACACCGGGTTTGTGTCGCGCGGCGACAAAAGCGGCACCCACGCCGCCGAACTCCGGTTCTGGAAAATGACCGATACCGATGCCAACAAGGGCACCGGTTACAAAGAATGCGGTTGCGGCATGGGGCCGGCATTGAATATCGCGGCAAGCGCGGGGGGCTATGTGTTGGCCGATAGGGGAACCTGGTTGAATTTCAAAAACCGTGCCGATTTGGCCGTTTTGGTCGAGGGGGACAAACGCCTGTTCAACCAGTATGGTGTGATGCTGGTCAGTGC
>JBEBBB010000024.1:0-4544 GCA_041158605.1 Pseudomonadota bacterium | reverse complement strand
ATATCGGTCATAACCCTCAATCATGCCACCACCCGCTCCACCGGGCAGCAAGCGCCGCTCATCAAGCGGCCCTTCTCCTCAGCGGGGCTCTGGCGCCCCTTGTGGGGGTGTGCGCACGGCCGACTTGGCCGACCTGAACAACCAGGGTGCGGTGGGGGCTGGGCCTGCCCACAAGCCCGAACGTGCCAGCCGTGCGTGTTGTTCGGCATGGGCGTAACGCACCCGGTCTTCGGGGGACTGTTCCTGGGCGTAGGCCCGGTAGTGCCAAGCCCAGCCGTGTTGCACCATGGCCAGGTTGATGTCTTGCCCGTTCACCCACACCTGGCCCACAACACGACCGTACCGGTCTTTGTGGTCGTGGTGCACCAACACCTGCCGACCGTGCACCCATCCTGCCAGCTGTTGGTGGGCGCGTTCGGCGTGGGCTTGGTGTTTTTCGGGAGCGTCTATACCCGCTAGGCGCACCCGATGGTTTTGGTGTTGGTCGTCCAAGACCACCACGGTGTCACCATCGGTGACACCCACCACTTTGCCTTTCAGGGTGGCAGCGGGTGTGGCCCCCACAGCCCCGGCCAACAACAGGCCCCAGCCTGTGGCACGTGCCTGTGCCCAGGCGTGGTTTGTTAAAACCGTCAGGCCCCTGCACCCACGGCGTCTTTGACGCACTTTTTGGTGAAACTGTTTTTGGCAGCCCCTGCCAGCTTTTTCTCGGCCGCTGCCGCGTCACAAGTCGCGGCAGCGTCTTTTTCACACTTTTTCAAAAAGGAATTTTTGGCGGCGCCTGCCAGTTTTTTTTCTGCGGCGCCGGCGTGGCAAGACGGGCCCTCTGCCCAGGCGTTGCCGGCCAACAAAACCAGGCCCAGGGCGGCCAGTGTGGTGATGCGTTTCATGCGGTGCTCCAAGTAGGGTTTGGTGTATCGGTTATACCGCACCCGGGTCGGGGCGCAAAGGCCAGCCGGCTTGGTTTTTGACCGTTTGGGTATCCGCGCCCAAAGCCGGGGCGGGGTAGCGGATGGCCCCTGGGGTGGCGCTCAGTTTGGGGACAACACCCGGGACCTTGAGCGGCTGTCCTTGTCCGTCGGTGACCTGCAACACCATATCCCGCGCCAGGTACTGCGGGTCAGTGGCGATGTCTGCAGCGGTGTAGATTTTGCCCGCAGGGACTTCGGCGGCGTCTAGCGTGGCGACCACCTCGTCCAGTGTGTGCTGTTGGGTCCAGGTCTCGATGGCCATGTCCAGTTCGGCACTGCGGTTGGCCCGCCCGCTGTTGTGGGCCAGCTCGGGGTCGTTGGCCAGGTCTGGCCGGGCTATGGCACCCATCAGGCGTTTGAAAATGCTGTCGCCGTTGCCACCGATCAGCACGTAACCGCCGTCGGCGCACCGGTAGGCGTTGGAGGGGGCGATGCCAGGCAAGGCACTGCCAGCCCGTTCGCGCACCACTCCAAAAGCGTCGTACTCGGGGAGCAGGCTTTCCATCAGGTTGAACACACTTTCGTACAAAGCCACGTCGATCACCTGGCCTTTGCCGCCCCGCGCGTCCCGGTGGTAGAGCGCGAACATCACCCCCATCACGCCGTGCAAGGCGGCGATGGAGTCGCCAATCGACACCCCCGTGCGCACCGGGACCCGGCCGGGTTCGCCTGTGAGGTGCCGCAAACCGCCCATGGCCTCTCCCAGGATGCCAAAACCGGGCTTCTGGGCGTAAGGTCCGGTTTGCCCATAACCGGACATGCGCAGCATGACCAAGCGGGGGTTGAGGGCGTGCAGGACTTCCCATCCCAGTCCCCACCCTTCTAGGGTGCCGGGCTTGAAGTTTTCAACCAACACGTCGGCTTCTCCCGCCAACCGGCGGACCAGTTCCTGGCCTTCCGCTTGCCTCAAATCGGCGCACACCGAACGCTTGTTGCGGGACTGCACCTCCCACCAGACCGAAGTGCCCTCGCGCAACAGGCGCCATTGGCGCAAGGGATCACCCACACCAGGGGGCTCGATTTTGATCACGTCGGCGCCGAAATCACCGAGGGTTTTGGCGGCAAAGGGGCCCGCGATCAGCTGCCCCAGCTCCAACACTTTGATGCCCTGCAGGGCTTGGGTGGGTATGGTCATGCCCACCATGTTAAGGCGTGGTGTCAGCCGGGGCCGGTGAGCGCCTCGTCCAAAACTTCCACCCAATGCCGCACCGGTGTCTGGGTGCCACTTTGCAGATGGCCGATGCAGCCGATGTTGGCCGATACCACGGTATCGGCCTGGAGCGGTTGGAGGTGGCCGAGTTTGCGGTCGCGCAACTGGAGCGACAGCGCGGGGTTGAGGACCGAGTAGGTACCGGCGGACCCGCAACACAGGTGGGGCTCTGTACCCGCCACTTGCACCTGAAAACCCAAGGCTGTCAGGTGTTTTTCCACCCCACCCCGCAGCTGTTGTCCGTGTTGCAGGGTGCATGGCGGGTGGTAGGCCAGCTTGGGCCGGGCACCGGTGTGGTTCAGTTGGGGGGCCAAACGGGGCACCAGGTCTGGCAACAGCTCGCTGAGGTCGCGGGTCAGGGCACTCACCCGGGCCGCTTTGTTCGCGTACGCAGGATCCGCTTGCAACAGGTGTCCGTATTCCTTGACCGTGACGCCACAACCCGAGGCGTTCATCACGATCGCCTCCACACCCGTTCCGCTGTTGGGTTCGATGTGGGGCCACCAGGCGTCGATGTTGCGTCGCATCGCGTCCAGACCGCCTGTTTGGTCGTTCAAGTGGAATTTGACCGCTCCGCAACACCCCGCTTCTGGCGCCACCACGGTTTGTATGCCCGCGGCGTCCAGGACCCGTGCGGTGGCGCTGTTGATGTTGGGCATCATCGCGGGCTGCACACAGCCTGCCAGCATCAACACCCGCCGTGGGTGGGTTTGTTGGGGCCACAGCCCGGGGTCCTTGCGTGCGGGAACTTTGGCCTGCAGCGCCTGGGGCAACAGGGGGCGCACCGCTTGCCCCAGCCGCATCGCGGGTGCGAACAACGGCGACGTCAACCCTTCCTTGAGCAACCAACGCACGACCCGCTCACCCGCATGGCGGGGCACCTGGGCGTCCACCACCTTGCGCCCCAGGTCCACCAGGTGACCATAGTCCACCCCACTTGGGCAGGTGGATTCGCAGTTGCGGCAGGTCAGGCAGCGGTCCAGGTGTTGTTGTGTGCTGCGGGTGGGTGTTTGGCCTTCAAACACCTGCTTGATCAGGTAGATACGGCCACGGGGGCCGTCCAACTCGTCGCCGAGCAGCTGGTAGGTGGGGCAGGTGGCGGTGCAAAAACCACAATGCACACATTTGCGCAGTATGGCCTCGGCGGCAGCACCATCGGGGGTGCCTTGAAAGGCGGCAGCCAGGTTGGTTTGCATGGTGTCAGAACCCGTGGCCCCAAATGCCGGGGTTAAAAATGCCTTGGGGGTCAAAAGCGGTTTTGAGCCGGCGCTGGATGGCTTGTACCGCGGGTGAAGGTGTGGTGTGGCGGGGTACTGTGCTGGTATCGCCTTCTTGGGGCGCGCGGAACAGGGTGGCGTGACCCCCAGCAGACGCTGCCGAGGCACGTATCTGGTCTGCGGCCTCCAGCGGGGCCCAGACCCAACGTTGCCCCCCATGCCACTCCACCAGTGTGGGGCCCAAAGCCGTCAAAGGTGGGGTGTTCTGGGGGACCGACACACGCCACAAAGCCGCATGGGGGTCGGTGGCCTCGAAAAAAGGCAGGCGGTGGTCGCGGCACGCCTCCCAATCGGCCTGGGTGCCAGGGTCGTCCAAGCGCAGGCCTGGGGCCTCTTGGAGCATCTGTTGGGCGGCCGTTTCCACGGCGGCTTGTGCGCCCCGCAGCCGCACGTAGAGCACCGCCTGTGCGGGCTGAGTGGTGGTGTCCTGCACCCAGCAACTGGCGTTCAAAGGCAGTGGCCGCGCGCGCCACCGGGCCAGTTGCAGCAGGGCGGTCTCTTGTGCCATGGTGAAACGCAACGTGGTTTCTGCCACCGCCACGGGAAGCACCTTGAGCGACACGTCGGTGATCAGCCCCAAGCTGCCACAACTGCCGGCCATCACACGGCTCACGTCGTAGCCCGCCACGTTTTTCATGACCTGCCCACCAAAGGTCAGGTGTTCTCCGAGGCCATTGATCAACTGGACGCCCAGCACATAGTCGCGCACCGCGCCCACACTGGCCCTGGCCGGTCCCGAGAGCCCTGCTGCCACCATGCCCCCCACGGTGCCTCCGTCGCTGAACCGTGGTGGTTCAAAAGGCAGGCTCTGCCCCTGGGTGGCCAGTAGGTCTTCGAGTGCTTTCAGGGGGGTACCTGCACGGACCGTGACCACGAGTTCGGACGGCTCGTAGGACACCACACCGGTGTAAGACCGGGTATCAACCCCGGCCGACGGCTGTGGATCGTGGAGTCGGGCACCTGGTTTGGTGTGGCCTCCGAGTATGTACACAGGTGTCTGGGCCTGGTGGGCCTGCCGGATGAGTGCCATCCAGTGCTGTAACACCGTAGAGGTGTCGGTCGGTGGGGGGGAGTGGTCTGGGGTGC
>JBEBBB010000023.1:0-7256 GCA_041158605.1 Pseudomonadota bacterium | reverse complement strand
ATGATCATCATGAACCAATGCAACCAATGCTGCTCTTCGGCAATCTTGGTGACAGGCGGGGCAAAGTTCAGCTGGTTGACCGCTGGACCACCGGGGAGATCGTTGACCGCATGGGCCGCCGTGGACAGCCAAGCCGCAGATGCCAAGGATGCGCAGGCAACTTGGTTCGAAAGCTTTCGCAGCAAGGACTGCTTGAACGGGCTTTGTGTCTTCGTTTTGCTCACTTCTGTTCGCCTCTAATATAAGCATTGATTTATATCAACACCGATTACACCAAATTTTCTCTTTTCTCCGATGGGGAAAACCCTTCGCCCACCGCAGCACACACTCTCAGGCACCACGCAATGCGTGCCGAATTTCTCTGGCCAACGCCGGCCTCAGGTCAGGGCGAATGTGCCGCCCCACCGCCACCGACCGCCCCTGTCCGGACACCCGAATCAAAAATCCCTCGTTAGCCTGGGGTTCAACGCGGACCCATTCGCGCGCAAAGGCGGCGCGCTGGGACCGGCCACCAAACTCCCATTCCACAACCAGCTCGCCGTTCGCCAAGCTGATCCGCTCGGCATCCGTGGCATGCCGGGCAAAAACCACCAAGGCAACGGCCAATGCCAAGACCTCAAGCACCGCAAAAGGCAACACCAACAGCGCCCCTTGAAACCAAAAGAAACCAGCTACTGCCAATGAGACAGACGCAAGAACCACCACCATGGCGCACATTTGCTGCGGGCTGATCGAGCAATTTCGTTTCAACCGCCAATGCACACCGTCGGGTGACTCAGTGGCAAACCTGTAGCTTGCTGGCAAACCAGACACCACTCTCTCCTGGGGCAGGGTTACGTGACACTCGGTGACGCTGGGGCTGAGGCAAACGTCAGACCAGTCGGCTTTGATTTAAATCAATTGTAACGAGGGAAGCAATGAGTCTCCTGACGGGGTAACCGTCAAATTCAGTCAGCCACTCCGGGTCAGCGAAGACGAGACGGTGCAACACCCAACATTTGCCTCATGTCTTGCAACGAAACCGCACTCGCGGGGCCCACCGGCACGCGTGGCTGGCCTTTGTGTGCGTGGCCATAAATCACCTCGAAAGTCAGTGGCAAACGGCCGTCATCGGTGCGAGGCATGTGGCGTTCAAGGCTTGCCAGCAACGCAGCCTGCCAGGAGCGGCCCCGCGTGACAGCGCTTCTGTGGCTGCTCAGGTTGCGGCCCCAAAGCCGCAAATCGGCCAACAGTGCCACCGCGCCGGAGTAAGACAAGGTGATGCGCTCCATGTCCATCACCGGCTCGGCAAACCCGGCTTGCACCAACATGTCGCCCCAGTCGTGCATATCGGTGAAGGCATGGGCAGGGGCGGACCAGCCCATTTGGTCGTAGACGTCACGCAGTTCCCGCAAAGAATCGGGCCCCAGGCAAGAGAACATCACAAAACCATCCACGCGCAACGCTCTGTGCCAACGCTTGAGCAGCGTTTGGGGCTGGTGCGTGGGGTGCAACGCCATGTTGGCCCACACCATGTCAACTTCGCTGTCTGCATGGGCCAACCGGGGTGGTGTGTAGCGCCACCGCCCCCACAAGCCCGCAGCCTCCGGGGCCGCGTGTTTGAGCGCCGCCAAAGCCACCTCGGTGCGGTTGGCGTGCACCACCACCTCTGACTTGGGGTAAGCCGCAGCCACGGCAAGGTGGGCTTGAAGCCCGCCATGCACCGGCTCCCAACTGAGCCAACGGGCCGGTGTTGCCTTGATCCAGCCCAGGCGTTGGGCCATGCGAGCGCCCACTTCCTCGTGCAACCAGGCGCTGTGGGCATGGGGACGTTGCGCCCAGCGGTGAACGGCCACAGGGTCCATACCGGGCACCGGTGCTTCAACAGGTGTGTGGGTTTCTGAAGAATCGGCTGAAATGGTCATGGCAAGGGCGGAGGGATGCAGGTCAGTATAGTGAGGCGACCATGCCCCCACAGCCCCCCATTTTGGGCGCAAGCCCCCGCTGGGCTTGGCTCCCCTCAGAGTGCCACGTGTGTGGCGTTTGGCCCGCCCAGCCGCTGGGAGAAGCGGTTTGTGGCGCCTGTCTGGACGCCTTTGTGCCCACCACACCACGGTGCCCAACCTGCGCACTGGTGCAGAACCCATCAGGCCTGTGCGGGGAATGCATCAACCGCCCACCGGGGTTGACCCAGTGCGTGGCCGCTGTGGACTACGCCTACCCCTGGGACGGGTCGATTGCGCGGTTCAAATTTCAAGGCGTCACCGCGTGGGCTCACCTGTTTGCCCGCCTCATGGCGGGCGCACCGGGCGCTCAAGCGCTGCTCAACCGGTGCCACCGCTTCGTCCCCATGCCACTGACGCCACGTCGCCTGGGCGAGCGGGGTTACAACCAAGCGGGGTTGCTGGCCAAAGCACTGTCACGGCAAGCCCGCGAGCACCGACACAAGCCCTGGTTCGATGCGTTGCTGAAACTGCAAGACACCGCAGCCCAACACGGGCTGGACCGTGCTGCGAGGATGGTCAACCTGCGCACGGCCTTCGCGGTGTCGCCCCATGCAGTGGCCGACCTCAGCGGCCAACGGGTGCTGTTGGTTGACGACATCATGACCACCGGCGCCACCCTACAAGCCGCAGCCCAAGCCCTGACAATGGCGGGGGCCGCCGAGGTGAATGCCCTGGTGTTTGCCCGCACGCCCCGCGCTTGACAGCGCCACAACGCTTTTGACCCACCCCATGTTTCACATTGTTCTGGTGCACCCGGAAATACCCCCCAACACCGGCAACATCATCCGGCTGTGCGCCAACACCGGTTGCACGCTCCATTTGGT
Source organism: Pseudomonadota bacterium (assembly GCA_041158605.1). Classification (GTDB taxonomy): domain Bacteria; phylum Pseudomonadota; class Gammaproteobacteria; order Burkholderiales; family Burkholderiaceae_C; genus JBEBBB01. Next base: position 4,447 of record JBEBBB010000023.1, on the reverse strand, counting down.
CAAACCCCTTGGTTTTTCGCTGGACGACAAACAGTTGCGCCGCGCTGGGTTGGATTACCACGAGTACGCCAGCCTGCGAGTACACGAAGACTGGCCCACATTTTTGGACACACAGCGGCCCGACCTGGCCCGGCTGTTTGCCATGACCACCCGCGCCACCCGCGCCGTGCACGACACCCGTTTTTTGCCAGGCGACTGGCTGGTGTTCGGCTCGGAAACCCAAGGGCTGCCACCCGACATTCGGGCCCAAATAAACCCCACCCAGTGGTTGAAACTGCCCATGCTGCCCGGACAACGCAGCCTGAACCTGTCAAACGCCGCCGCCGTCACCACGTATGAGGCGTGGCGGCAAAACGGGTTTGGCGGTGCTCAGGGGTAACGGCGCACCAGCACCTCGGCCACACAAACGGGTTTGTCCTGGCCCTGGCGCTCCAGGGTCACGCCCCAGGCCATCTGGCAACCCCCTTTTTCGATCCAATCGAACGACACCAAGCGCATTTGCGCCCGCAAGAAACTGCCCGCAGGCACCGGTGACGTGAAGCGCACCTTGTTCAACCCCATGTTGATGCCCATGCTGGAATGGGTGATGGTGAGCGCGGACTCCATCAAACGCGGCAGCAAGGACAGGGTCAAAAAACCATGGGCGATGGTGCCGCCAAATGGCCCGGCAGCGGCACGGGCCACATCGGTGTGAATCCACTGGTGGTCGCCCGTGGCTTGGGCGAACATATCGATCTGCGGCTGCGTCACGGCAAACCAGTCACTCGTGGCCACGTGCTGGCCCACACAAGGGGCCAAATCGGCCAGGGTGTCAAAAGTTTTCAATGCAAACCTCCAGGCGGTTGGGCCCCCGAGGGGCCAGCGCCGGGCAGTTTGCCGCCCATTGCGCCACCGACCAGAGCCCAAAGCGACAATTGCCCCATGGACACCGTTCAACACTGGGGTGAAACCCTGCGGCTGCTGGTCGAAATGTCGGCCACCGCCGCCTTTGCCTTGTCGGGCGTGATGGCCGCTGCGCGCAAGCGGCTGGACGCCGTGGGCGTGTGCGCCGTGGCCTTCCTCAGTGCATTTGGCGGCGGCACCGTGCGCGACCTGCTGCTGGACCAGCGCCCGTTTTTTTGGGTGACGCACGTGGAGTTGCTCTGGGGCGTGTTCGCCCTGGCGGCGCTGGCCATGTTGGTCCTGCGCCAACGCCATTTTGAATTGACCGAAAAAGCCATCTTCTGGCCCGACGCATTGGGCCTCGGCCTGTTCACCGCCAGCGGCATGCACCAAGCCCTGCTCAGCCACATGCCCGGTTTGGTGGCGGTGCTGATGGGTTTGGTCACGGGGGTGGTGGGCGGCGTGTTGCGCGACATCGTGTGCAACGACATACCCGCAGTGCTGAGCGACCACCGCCCCTACGCCGTGTGCGCGTTGGCGGGGGGTGCGGTGTACCTGGGGGTGTGGCACACCCAGGCGCCTGGCTGGGCGGCATTGCTCAGCTGCCTGGCCGTGACCGCCGGTTTGCGGGCCCTGGCCTTGTGGCGAAACTGGGCCCTGCCCGCTTGGCGCACCTGACCTGGGTCAAGCCACCAAAAAATACAAACACAATTGGCATCCAGCGCTTAACCCATATCACTTTTCAGCTATACAAAATGTTCAATCCCAGCCAAGCCGATGTTCGGCGTTTCTTCTGTGACGTGTACCGCAAACAGCGCAGCGGCGAGGCCATGGAAGCCATCGAGGTGTTGACGGGCCAGTGGATAGACGAGCACCCCGAGTTCCACGCCGACCTGGCCGATGTGGACGAGGCTTTGCGCCGCATGGCTGAGCCCGATGCCGGCAAAACCAACCCGTTCTTGCACCTGTCCATGCACCTGTCGGTCAGCGAGCAGTGCTCCATCGACCAGCCTGCTGGTGTGCGCCAGGCGGTGGAGTTGTTGGCCGCCCGGCTGGATTCGCTGCACGAGGCCCACCACCAGGCCATGGATTGCCTGGGCCAGATGGTGTGGGAAAGCCAACGCTCAGGCCGCCCCCCCGACGGTCAAACCTACCTGGACGCGCTGCGCCGACGCGCCACGCGCGACTGACAGCGGCATGCCCGGGGCAACGGGCGCGCCGTGTTCAAGGGCGCAAATACACAAAGCCTTGCCTGGCTTGCAACGTGGCGGTTTCGGCCACGCCCGATGGCACCACCTGGGCGTCGGCCACCACACGGCTGACGTCAATTTTCCGGGCTGCCAGGGTGTTGTTGCACACGCGGAACTCCACACCTTTGGCGGCCAACTCGGCCACCGCAGGGCCAAACGGCTGCTCCATCTGGTTCATGGCGTCTTTCAGCAAAAAATCGATGCCCAGGCCGTGGGTCACCACCACGATTTTCACGCCAGGGTCGGCAGACAAGTGGTTGCGGATGTTGTTGAGCGCACGTGAAGCCTGGGGAATGCCCTCGCTCATGTGATAAACCACTTTGACAGGCCCGTCGGCGGCCGCAGCCGCCACCGAAACGGCCAACCCCAGGGCCAACCACAACGCTTTGAACAGGGAAAACACCTTCATGGCTCCAGCTCCAATCAAACACCCCAACGGCGGGAGCGACGATTGTGGCCTTGCCAAAAATCAAACCTCATCGGGCTTACCCCTACCCCCCAGGGTGTTTTCGCCATCCGACCCCACGCGCCGTGCACGCGGGTGGGCCGCGTCATACGCTTTGGCCAGGTGCTGAAAATCCAGCCGGGTGTACACCTGCGTGGTGGCAATGTTGGCGTGGCCCAACAGCTCTTGCACCGCCCGCAAGTCCCCGCTGGACTGCAACACATGGCTGGCAAACGAGTGGCGCAACATGTGCGGGTGCACGGGCGCGGCCAATTCGGCCCGCACACTGCGCTGGCGCAACACCACGCGCACCTGCTGGGCCGACAGGCGCCGCCCTTGCCGGCTGGTGAACAGTGCGGCAAAGGGTGGCTCGCCATCCGCCGTGGCAGTGGTTTCTGACGGCCGGGCACCCACCCACGTGTCGCGGGCGCTCAACCAAGCGTGCATGGCGGCCACAGCGGCCGACCCCACCGGCACGGTGCGGCGTTTGGCGCCTTTGCCCCACACATGCACCTCGGCGGCTTGCACGTCCACCCAACCGTGCTGGGGGTCGGCACCGTGGGCGTTCAACCCCAGCAACTCACCCAAACGCAGGCCGCTGCCGTACAGCAGTTCAACCATGCAGCGGTCCCGGGCCTCTCGCACCGGGTCAGCGGTGGGCTGCTGCAAACCGGCCAATCGCACGGCGTCGTCAACACCCAGGGCTTTGGGCAAAGGTTTGGGTGATTTGGGGGCACGAATGCCCACCACGGGGTTGTGCGCCACATGGCCGTACCGGCCGGCCCAGGTGTAAAAACCCCGCCAACCCGACAAAATGAGGGCAATGCCGCGCCCGGTTCGCCCTGCCGCATGCATGCGCGCCACCCACCCCCGCACGTGGTGGCCCTGCACCGCCATCAGCGGCACCTGCGCGGCCACGGCGTGGGCCGCGAGTTTCTCCAAATCGAGGGTGTAGAGGGCCACGGTGCGCGCGGCCAGCCGCTTTTCCACGGTCACGTGTTGCAGGTAGGCCCGCACCAGTGCCTGGTCGGCACCGCTCAAACGTGCCAAGGGGGCGGGGCTGTCACCCGCCAGCGCGGTGGCTGGGGCGGGCACAGGGCCTCACGCCCGCAGGCGGGCCAGCGCGGCGCTGGCCAACTCGCCAATGCGTTCCAGAAAATCGGTGCCCATGTCGGGTGCAAAGCGCTGTGGGTCGCCCGAGGCCAGCACCAACAAACCAAAAGCCTTGGCACCCGGCTCTTCGCGCAAGGCAATCAGCGCCAGTGACTGTGCGGCCGCAGGGTCTTCCAGCCAACCCGTGGCCTCCAGACCGGGGTTGCTGCCGCAGTACGGCTGGGTGAGCGACGAGGCGAAAGCCTGCACGTCATCGCTGCAACCTTGGGCAAACGGCGCTTGGGCCCAGGCAGGGGTCACACCCCACACACGCAACGCCACTTGCGGCACGGCAAAGCACAGGGCGAGATCGCGCTCGATGACGGCAGGCAGTTGCGCCGGATCGGTGGTTTTGAGCAGGCCAAAAGTCCACCCTTGCAACTTGTCGCCGATGGCCATGTTGTCTTGGCCATGGCGAATCAGGTCGGCCATTTTTTGTTCGAGCGTGCGGATTTTTTCGCGCAACAAACCGGCTTGGCGCTCTTGCAGGCTGACCGCCCGCGTGCCATGCGGGCTGCTGAGTTCGACGGTGGCCAACACCTCGGCGTGGCGCTCGAAAAAATCGGGGGTTTGCACCAGGTAGTTGGCGATGTCGTCTTCCGTGATGGGCGACAGGGTTTGCACGTCGGGGGTGGGGGTGGCGCTCATGGCAACAATCGGGTGAAAAAGGGGCCATCAGGCCGTGGGCAATGTGATGTGGCCGGTGAACACGGTGGTG
>JBEBBB010000022.1:0-6045 GCA_041158605.1 Pseudomonadota bacterium | reverse complement strand
AACCCCCGTGAGCCCCACTTATCGCATAGCCCTCATCCCCGGAGACGGTATTGGTCAAGAGGTCGCCCCTGAGGGCGTGCGCGTGGTGGAGGCAGCCGCCCGCCGCTTCGGTATCCCGTTGGCGTTCACGCCCATCCACTGGGCCACCTGCGACCACTACCTGCAACACGGCGACATGATGCCCCCCGATTGGAAAGACCAGTTGCAAGGCATGGACGCCATCTTTTTTGGGGCCGTGGGCTGGCCGGCCACCGTGCCCGACAACGTGTCGTTGTGGGGCAGTCTGCTGAAATTCCGCCGCGAGTTTGACCAATACATCAACCTGCGCCCGGTTCGTTTGTTTGACGGCGTGCCCTGCCCATTGGCGGGCCGCAAACCGGGTGATCTGGATTACCTGATCGTGCGGGAGAACACCGAGGGTGAATACACCAACTTGGGGGGCATCATGTTCCCCGGTACCGAGCGTGAAATCGTGATCCAGGAGTCGGTGTTCAGCCGGCATGGCACCGACCGGGTGTTGAGGTTCGCGTTTGAAATGGCGGCCCAACGCCCCCGCCAACACCTGACCGTTGCCACCAAAAGCAATGGGGTGGCCATCAGCATGCCCTGGTGGGATGGGCGTGCCGACGCCATGGCCGCCAACTACCCTCAGGTGCAGGTGGACAAACAGCACATCGACATTTTGACCGCCCGTTTTGTGTTGCAGCCGCAGCGTTTTGACGTTGTGGTGGCCAGCAATTTGTTTGGTGACATCTTGTCCGATTTGGGGCCTGCCACGGCAGGCACCATAGGGTTGGCACCGTCGGCCAACCTCAACCCTGAGCGGCGTTTCCCCTCGCTGTTCGAACCGGTGCACGGTTCCGCCCCCGACATTTTTGGGCAGAACATCGCCAACCCGATCGCCATGATCTGGTCTGGGGCCATGATGCTCGACTTTTTGACCCAGGGCCAAGGTGCGGGCCGGGCCGCCCACGATGCCATTGTGAAGGCCATCGAAACGGTGTTACGGGAGGGGCCACGCACCCGCGATCTGGGTGGCCAAGCCAGCACCACCGAGGTGGGAGAAGCGATTGCGGCCCTGATCTGAATCAGGTGGCGGGCAGTGGTGGCGGGGGTATGGGCGCGTCCATGTCCAGCCCTGCCACTTCCAAACCACGGCGGTGGTCCGCCAGGTGTTTGCGGGTCCAGGCCACAGCCGACTCGGCGTCGCGCTGGTAGAGCGCCTCGTAAACGTGGCGGTGGGCCTCCAACAAACGGGTGCCCGATTGGGGCAGGGCGGGTGCGATCGCGGCGTAACCCGACAACATCAACAAACTCACAGGGGCCCGGGCCAACAGCAGCGCTTGGTTGTGCGCGGCTTCGGCCACCAGGGTTTGAAACTCGATGGTGGCCTGCACCGGTGTGGCCCCTTGGGCGACCAGTTGTGCGGTGTGTGCCAGGTTGGTTTCGATGCGTGCCAATTCTGCTGGGGTGATGCGCTCAGCGGCCAACTGGGCGCACATCGGTTCCAGGGTGGAGGCAACCTCCCACACGTCCCGAAAACTCACCCGTTGGGCTTGTAGAGAGCGCGCTGCCGCGCCCGCCAAGTTTTCAGGTTCGGGCACCCTGACCAGCAGCCGTTTGCCCATCCGGTGCACCAAACCATCCTGCTCCAATTGGCGCAAAGCCTCTCGAACGGTGGATCGGTGCACGCCATAAGCCGCCGACAGGTCGGCCTCAATGGGCAGGGCCATGCCCTCGGTTATCTCACCCCGGGTGATGCGTTGCCGCAGGTCTTCTGACACCTGCCGGTAGGCGGGCGTGGATCGGGGTTTGGCTGGAGGCATGGTGAGCCGATGGTAGCGCTTTGTAAGTGCTCAATCGGCAGTGAACCCCGACGCCTTGATCACGGGTTCCCATTTGCGGGCCGACACCGTTTGGCGCTCGGTCAACTCTTCGACCGATTTGCCCACCGGTAAAAAACCCATGGCGGTCAGCTTTTCGCGAACATCCGGCATGGCCATGGTTTTGGCCAAGGCCTGGTTCCATTTGGCCACTGCAGCAGCTGGGGTGCCAGCAGGGGCGTACAAGGCGTTAAAGCCCATGCCGCTCACTTTGGGGAAACCCAGCTCGGTGAAGGTGGGCACATCGGGGGCTTGGGGAATGCGCTGTTCGCTGGTGACCGCCAGCATTTTGATCTTGCCCGCTTTGTGGTTTTCCACTTGGCTGCTGGCCACATCAATGGATGAGCTGATCTGTCCACCGATCAAGGCCAGTGTGATGGGTGCACTTCCTTGAAAAGGCACGTTCTGCATGGGCACACCGATGGCGTCACCCAACACCAGGCCGTAAAAGTGGTGGGGTGCCCCCAGTGCGGGGATGCCGTAGTTGGCGTCTTTGGGGTTCTTTTTGGCCCATTCCACGTACTCGGCCCAGGTGTTCACTTTGGGGTTGGACCCCACGGCAAAGCTGAATGCAAACTCGGCCACGGTACCCACGGGCACCAGGTCCTTTTTGGGGTCGTAGTTGAGCTTTTTGAACGTGAACGGGTACAGGGCCGTCAGCGCATCGGGGCCCAGCATGACCACACTGCCATCGGCGGCTGAGGCTTTGAGCACATCAACCGCGATCCGACCGCCGGCGCCGGTTTTGTTGTCCACGATCACGTTGCGGCCCAACTCGGTTTTGACCTTCTCGGCCACCAAGCGGGCGATCGCGTCAAACGAACCGCCCGCTGGGAAACCCACAATGATTTTGGCTGGGGTGGCATCTTGGGCCCAGCTGGCCAAGGGCAACAAGGCAGAGGCCAACAAGGCCTTCAAGGTGTGGCGGTGGTGGGTTTTCAAGGCGGTCTCCAAGTCGTTGTGATTTATAAATTGTCCGACAATAGTGGTGACTTTTAGTCGGTGTTAACCCTATTTTGGGCGATTGTTTGATTTCTTGTCCGACAATATTATGGGTCCGCAAGTTTTATGCAAGGCTGCTTGGCACAATGCGCGTCCGAGCCCCTACCCATACCGCTACCCCTATCCATGCACCCCCTCAACAACGACCAGGCCAACGACCAGGCCCATTTGGTGAGCCTGGTGCAGGCGTCTGAAGATGCCATCATGACCAAGTCGTTGGACGGTACCGTCTTGACCTGGAACCCAGCTGCTACGCGGATTTTTGGGTACACCGCCGATGAGATGGTGGGGCGCAAGATGCTTATGCTTTTCCCGGCAGACCGGGTGGGCGAAGAGGTGTTGATCCTGTCCAAGTTGGCCCAAGGGCAACGCATAGACCACTTTCGAACCCAACGCGTCTGCAAAGATGGGCGTTTGATCGATATTTCGGTCACCATTTCACCCATACACAACGCGGAAGGTGTGGTTGTCGCGGCGTCCAAAATCGCCCGCGATATCACCGCCCAGGTGCAAGCCGAGCAACAAATCGCCCAGTACAAGGCGTTGATCGATTCGTCGGATGACGGCATTGTGAGCAAAGATGTTCACGGCATCATCCGGACCTGGAACGCTGGTGCCGCCCGGATTTTTGGTTATGCGGCCGAGGAGGTGTTGGGTCGCCATGTCAGTTTGCTGTTCCCACCCGAACGCTTGTCTGAAGAAGACAAGCTGCTCAACGCGGTGCTGGCAGGCGAGCCGGTGCGCCATTTCCGCACCACCCGTTTGACCAAAGAGGGTCGGCGGATTTTTGTGTCGGTCTCGCTGGCGGCGATCAAAGACCCCGATGGCCAGGTGCTGGGTTTTTCCAAAATTGTCCGGGACCTGACCCAAGAGATCCAACAAGAGCAGCTCTTGTGGCAAGAGGTGCATTTCGACAGCCTGACCGGCACCATGAGCCGTGTGGGGATACAAAACGCCGTGGACGACCTGATCCGGATTTCGCAGGTTCGGAGCCGCTCGATCGCCTTGGTACGTTGCCACATCGACCGCTTTGCCCAGATCACCAGCCGCTTACCAGCTGCGGCTGCCGAGCGCTTGTTGGTGCAGATCGCCCGGGCGTTAAAAGACGCCGTGCGGGAAGCCGATGACGTGGCCCGCATCCACGCCGACCACTTTGTGGTGCTGTTGCAGGGTTTTACGCAGGTGGCGTCCATACCCAAGGCGGTCCAAAAAATCCAGGCAGCCATCGAATCGATCACCGATGTGGATGGCCACTGCGTGAGCCTGTCCGCCAGTGTGGGCGTGGCGGTGTACCCTGAGGACGGCAAAACCTACGCCACCCTGAGCAAAAAGGCCGAACACGCCATGCAGACCGCCAGGGTGGCAGGCGGTGTGAACGCGCATTTCTTTTCGGGGTTGGACCGCGGGGATGTGCCCGATGATTTTTTCCTGGTCCAAGGGCTGGAGGGGGCGATCGCAGCCAAGCAGCTTCATCTGGCCTACCAGCCCATTGTTGATGCACAAACCGGCCAGGTGGTGAAGGCCGAGGCCCTTTTGCGTTGGGACCACCCCCAGCTGGGCAGCGTGTCGCCCGCCGTGTTCATACCGCTGGCCGAAAAATACGGCATAGTGACCAAACTCAGCCAATGGGTGTTGCGCCAAGCCATGCAAGACCTGGCCCGCTGGACCGGTGTGCTGGGCATGGGTTTTCAAGTGAGCGTGAACCGCTCGTCACATGACTTTTACGATTTTGACGAGTGCCTGCAAGAGATGCGGGATGGGTTGCACGCGCATGGCCTGTGTGGGAGCAACTTGGTGGTAGAAGTAACCGAGTACTCCTTGATTGGCAACCCCAGCCTGACCGACAAAATCTTGCGTGCCTACCGCAGCCTGGGGGTGGGTATAGCCATGGACGATTTTGGCACCGGGTATTCGTCGCTGGACTACCTGAAACGGTACCCGGTGGACATCATCAAAATCGACAAGGTGTTTGTGGACGCCCTGGCCCACAGCAGTGTGGATTACCAGTTGTGCGATGGGATCGTGTCGCTGGCCAAACGCCTGGGTTTGCAGGTGGTGGCCGAAGGGGTGGAAACCACCACCCAGCTGGACATCTTGCGCCAAATGGGGGTGGAGTTCATCCAGGGTTACGTGTACGCCAAGCCCATGCGGGCCGACGCCTTGGAGGCGTTTGTGCTGGCCGCGTTGGGGCGCTCCTGAGACACGGCCCGGGCGGTTAGACCGCCGCTGGTGTGATAGGCAAGGCGCTGTGGATGGATCGGTCGTGTGCGGCCTGCGACACTTGCTGGGCCAGCAGGTCTGCGGTGCCTGCAGACAAGGTCCAGCCCAAATGCCCATGCCCGGTGTTGTAGAACACGTTGCCCTTTTTGCCTGGGCCCACCCGCGGCATCATGTCCGGCATCATGGGGCGCAAGCCCGCCCAGGGCACCACCTGCCGGGTGGACACCCCGGGAAAGCACTGGTTCACCCAGTCCACCAAGGGGCGTATGCGGTCGGCACGGATGTCTTTGTTGTAGCCATTGAACTCGGCGGTGCCCGCCACACGGAAACGGTCTGGGCCCAAGCGGCTGGTCACCAGTTTGGTTTGGTCGTCCAGCAGGCTCACCCAGGGTGCCGCTTGTTGGCTGGCCTCATCCAGCAGGTTCACGGTGATCGAGTAACCCTTGACGGGGTACACATTGAGCCGGTCCCCCAACTGGGCGGCCAGGGCGCGGCTGCCCACCCCCGCACACACCACCAGCCCGTCAAAGGTGCTGGTGGCCAAACCCGTGTCGGTGAGCGACACCACAACCGCTTGGGCGCCATCGCTGCTCACGCGTTGCACCGTTTGGCCATAACGGATGTCCACCCCCAACCGTTGAGCGGCTGCGGCCAGACCCACGGTGTAGCGGTGTATGTCGCCGGTGGCATCGCTCTCGGTGTAATAGCCCCCATGGTAAGTGCCTGCCAGCGTGGGTTCGATCGCGCGCATCTCCGCTGGGGTCACCGCACGCCGTTCCAGGCCCCCTGCCGCCAACAGCCGCGAGACCCGGCCCGCGTGTTCGAAGTCTTTGCGGTTGCGGTAGATGTGCAGGATGCCGCGGCGTTGCACGTCAAAGTCCAGCCCCTCGGCTGCGGCCCAACTGAAAAAATGCTCCCTGGAAGCGATGGCCAAACGGGT
>JBEBBB010000021.1:0-6278 GCA_041158605.1 Pseudomonadota bacterium | reverse complement strand
GGTTCAGGGCAATGGTCCATGTTCATATCAGAGCCCAGTGTAGCGGCCCACCAGGGCGAAATAGGGGCGGTAGGGCAAGCGCCTGAGCCACTGCATCCACCACGTGAACCGCTTGGGGAAGTGGATGTCAAAAACGCCGCGTCGCCACCCCAACAACATGGCCTGGGCCGCCACGTCGGGGGTGATCAACGCTGGCATGGGGAAGTTGTTTTGGGCCGTCAGGGGGGTGGCCACAAACCCGGGGTTTACCACGCTCACACCCACGCCGTCGTGGCGCAAATCCAGGTAGAGGGTTTCTGCCAAATTGATCAACGCCGCTTTGGTGGGACCATAGGCCAAAGCCTTGGGCAGGCCCCGAAACCCCGCCACACTGCTGACCAAGCTGATGTGCCCATGGCGTTGCGCACGCAACCGTGGCAACACGGCATCCAGCACGTGCAGAACCCCCTGGTAATTGACCACCCAATGGCGGTTGATTTCGGCCAAGTCAAACGCTTGTACCCGCATTTCCCGGTAATGCCCGGCGCAGTACACCACACAGTCCAACTGGGGGTAGCGGTCCTGCAGGGCGGCAGCGGCTTGGGCCACAGCGTTTTGATCGGCCACGTCCAAAGGGCAAGCCCACGCACCGGGGTGTACCGCCACGAAGGCCTCCAAACTTGTGGTGTTGCGGGCCGAGACGACGACCTGAGCACCCGCTTGGTGCAGGGCATGGGCGGTCGCCCAACCAATGCCCGATGAGGCACCGATCACCCAGACGACACGGCCGTGCCATTGGGTGATGGGAGGGTTGAGAGGGCGCATAGGTATCCCTTGGTCTGTTTGGATCTGTCTGGATCTGTCTGGGCGGGAAGGGTCAGGCCCGCCGCTTGATGAAGGTCAAGGTGACCTCACCGAGCCGGATGCCCCATTTGCTCATCACGGCCTTGTTCAGCATCACGTGGCTGTCCATCAGGTACATCCAGTCGTCAAACTGCACCTCGTAGGTGCGCCCATCAACGGGCAGCAGCAAGGTGTAGTTCCACCGAAAGGTGTTGCCTGCCACCTGCCCCTGGGCGTCACCCAACACATCGTCGGCGCGCCCGCTGTAACGCCCGGCACCCAAGTGGGTGAGCCGCCACACCCGGCGTTGGGTGCTGCCATCTGAGTAGGTGAATGCCTCGTCCAGCACACCGTTGTTGCCTTGCCAGGTGCAAGTCATGACCACAGTGAACCGTTTGACCACACGCCCAGACCGGTCGGTGAACACCCCGTAGGCATCCACCACACCGTCAAAATAGCTGGCCAGATCCAGCAAAGGCCGCTCGCCCGCATGGTCTTGGACTTGTGGACCAGCGCAGCCCACCAGGGCCAAGGTGGAAGCGGCGGCAGCGGTCAACCAACCGCGCCGCGATGTGGCATGGGAAAAAGAAGTCATGAAACACCTTTGCGTATCAACAGCGTGTACAAGGCGCACGCCGCCACACCTTTGAGAACACAAGGCAAACCGGCGTAGGCCCACGTCAAGGCTTGCAAGCCAGCCGGGTCTTGGGTACCTGGCGTGTAACCCCACCACGCCAACGCCGGCAGGGCGACACCTGCGGCCAGGGCCAGGTTGAGCTTGGTGGCCAACGCCCACCAACCCACAAACGCCCCTTCGGCGCGCCCACGCCCACCCACTTCAGCAACCACACCGGCCAACAAGGCGCTGGGCAAAGCCAGGTCGGCCCCAAGGGCCAAACCCGACACCGCGCAAATCACCGCGAACAGTGGCCAGTCGCCAGCCCCCAAAGTGACCGTGCCGGCAAAAGCAGCGATGGCCAACAACATACCGCCCAGCCACGTGTGCGCCAAACCCCACCGGGCAACCGCCCGCAGCCAGAGTGGCAGTGACAAAGCTCCCGCCAGAAAATACAGACCCAACACCACAGGCTCGGCAAAACGGGGGGCGGCCAAGCGGTCCTGCATAAAAAACAACAACAAGGTGGCCGGCAGTGCACTGGCCACACCATTGACCACAAACACCAGCAGCAAACGCCGGAAGGCGGGGTGGGCCCAAGGCCTGATGGGGGCGTTGGGGACGTTAGAGGTCTCAGCACCAAAGCCAGTGGCCTTCGGGACGGGGGCGCGCCACCACAAACACAAACCCACCACCAATGCGACCCACAAACCCACCACCAGCGCCCAGACCCCGCCCCATTGGGGCAAAACGGCGCCAAACACCACCCCCCCCAACCCGCATGCTTCGCGCCAAGCCACCACGCGACCGCGCTGCACCGGGTCACCACCCAAACGAGCGCCCCAAGACTGGTGCACCACAGACACCACGCTGTAAGCCAGGTAGGTCAACACCAAGGCCGCACCCAACCACCACAACAACCCATCTGTGCTCAAACCCCAAGGCACAACTGGCGGTGCAAACAAGGACGAAAAACCCAGCCCCAGCAACAGCGCCGCCACACCGGTGCGTCGCAGCACCCGCGCGGGGTTCGAGGCAAACCAGCGGTCCACCCAGCGCCCGATCCAAGGATCGCTGAACGCGTCAACCAACCGGGTACCCAACAGCACCACACCCAACACGCCCAGAGGCACCCCCCACACTGTGGCGTAGTGGTGGGGCAAAACCACATACAGCGGCAAGGCCAAAAAGGCCAAAGGCCAACCCATGACTCCATAAGTCAACCCGAACCGCCAGCCCCATACAGCGTCAGATGGCCCGGGTGTGGTCGGCGTCACCGCCCCCCTCCAGCACCACCACCCGCAGCAAAGGGCGCCAGCAGGGCACTGCGCAAAGCCGGCTCAGATGTGGCAGTTGACAACCAAATACCCATAAAACGCTCGGCCAGCACGGGGTCGCTCAACACCCCCAGTGGGCGGCCGTTCCAAAAAAAGCGCAGCCCCTCACCGGGCAGGTACAAACCCGTGATTTCATCACCGGCCACCACGTCTGGAAACAGCGCGGTCATTTGGCGCAACCAGGTATTGGCCTGTTCGGTGGGTAGAGGCCCTTGGCGCAACATTTCCTGCAAAGACCGGTTGGCAATATCTGCGCCCTTGAAGGCCCGCAGGTAATCGAGTTCGAGGGCGTGTGGTGTGGTGCGGAGCTGGTTGGGATCCACACCGGGCGAGACCCACAACCGGGCGTCGTACACTTGGAAGCCCCACACCCGCAAACGCGCCTGACCCTGCGCTTGGGGGTTGGACCACCATGACAGCACAGCGGCTTGTGCCGCCCACGCACCACCGGAGAGGGTCTGCGCACCCACCACCCCCGCCAAAGCCCAGCAGCCCAACAAGGACCACACAGCCCAGCCACGCAGGCCAGCGGTCATGGCTCAGGCCCCCTGTCCGGGCTTGGACAAGGTGAACTGCACCACGTTGATGCAACCGTGGTCAAAACCCGCCTCACAGTAGGCCAGGTAAAACTCCCATATCCGCAAGAAGCGCTGGTCAAACCCCTGTTCCAACACCGCTTCTTCCTGTGACAAAAAGCGGTCACGCCATTGCCGCAGGGTCTCGGCGTAATCAGGCCCAAAGGCCATTTCGTCCACCACCTCCAAACCTGCGGCCCGTGCCTGTTCGCGCACACGCTGGGGGCTGGGCAAACACCCGCCGGGAAAGATGTATTGCTGGATAAAGTCGGTACCCCGGATGTAGCGCTCAAAAAGGCTGTCGTCTATAACGATGGTTTGTATACAGGCCTTGCCGCCCGGCTTGAGCAGACGCTCCACTGCCTGGAAATAAGTCGGCCAATAAGATTGGCCCACGGCCTCGAGCATTTCGATGGAGCAAATGGCATCAAAAGGGGCATCGGGTGTGGTCACACCAATATCGCGGTAATCTTGCAAACGCAGGTCGCAGCGATCGGCCACACCCTGTTGGGCCACACGCTCGACCGCCCAATCCAATTGTTCGGTTGACAACGTGACGCCCACCACCTGCGCCCCAAACCGCGTGGTGGCGGCTTCGGCCAAAGCCCCCCAACCACAACCAATCTCCAAGACCCGGTCACCGGGTTTGACATCTGCCATTCGCAGGGCACGGTTCACCTTGGCGTGCTGGGCTGCCACCAAATCCATACCCGGCGTTTCAAACCACGCCGACGAGTAGTTCATGGTGGGATCGAGCCACAGGCGATAAAAGCCGTTGCCCAGGTCGTAATGGGCGTGGATGTTTTTTTGGCTGTTGCTGCGGGTGTTGCGGTTGAGCAGGTGCCGTATGCGGTAGGCCAAACGGCCCCACCAGCTGCCATAAATCACGTCCTCAATGGCGTGGCGGTTCAGCAAAAAAAGGCGCAAGAGGTCACTGAGATGCGGCGTGGACCAATCACCCGCCACATAACACTCGGCCAAACCAATATCACCCGACTTCCAAGCGGCCGTGCAGACATTCCAGTTGTGCAAACGCATCGCGGCGGTGGGGCCAGTTGCGCCGCCAAAACGCTGCACCGACCCATCGGGAAACTGCACCGTGAGTTGACCGTGGGTCAGGCGGCGCAACAGCTGAATGGTAGCGGCGGCGGCGGCCGGCGCCCCCACAGGCAAACCCGGGCGTTGGGCTGTGGTGGTAGCGGTGTTCATGGCAGGCTGTTGGGAATGGCAGGTTGACCAGAGGTCACCAGTTGGGTCGGTGGAAGTGGTTTGCGGAAAAAAGGGGTGCCTTGCCACCAGAGGCGCACCGCCTGCCAGTGGATGCGGGCCACCACACCCCAGGTCATGGCGGGGTGGCGCCACAGCGCTTGGTGTTGGGACTGGGGGGTCAAAGGACACAAACCACCACTCACGCTGGTTCGCAGCAACGGCGGGGCGCTGGTGTCTGTGGTGTCGTGGTAGTCAATCCGCACCACCGTGCGGGGGCCTTCAGGGCGCTCGCTGCGCATGAACACAAAGCGGTACTGGCCCCGCACGTCACAAAAAGGCGACACGTGAAACACCTTGTCGGCCACCACGGGCACACCGTAGACTGGCCGGTCCAGCAGGTAACAATGCCGTTCGCCAAACGTGTTGTTGACCTCGACCAACACGGCCCTGAGGCTGCTATCAGCCCTGTGGCAGTACCAAAAACTCACTGGTTTGAAGGCGTAACCCCATACCCGGGGGTAGGTGTGCAACCACACCTCACCATCGACCCCCTCCACACCGAGTTGGTGCAGGGTCTCTTCCAACCAAGCCAGGCTGTCTGAACGGCCGTCCCCGTGGTCGCTGTCGTGGAAGGACAAGCTGGCCCTGCGGTTGCGGGCCAAATGCCCAGGGCCACCGGCCCGCAAGCTGCGCATGGGCAGCATCAAAAAATAGGTCGGGTACACAAAGGCATTGGCCTTAGGGCGGGTGCGGGTATGCCGCACCTGGCCGGTACCGATCAAGGCCGCGTTCATGGGTGCCCTGCGCCAATTGCGGGCTGGTCGCGCAACGCAACCATCACATCCCGAGCGACCTGCAAACCGGACTTCAAGCCGTCTTCGTGGAAACCATAACCGGTCCAAGCGCCACAAAAATGAACACCGCCCTGCCCTTGCAAAGACGGGATGTGGTTTTGGGCCTCCACAGCCGCTAGATCAAACACCGGGTGGGCGTAGTTGTAGGTACCCAGGACACGGCGGGGGTTGATGTCCCGCACCGGGTTGAGGGACACCACCACCGGTTGCTCAAAAGGCAGGGGCTGCAAACGGTTGATCCAATAGTGCAAACAAACCTGGGCGGCTTCGTGGTCTGCGTTGGGCGCCCTTTCATAATTCCAAGCTGCCCAAGCCTTGCGTTCGCTGGGCATGACGGTACTGTCGGTGTGCAAAACGGCTTGGTTGGGCTGGTAGCGTATGGCACCCAACACGGAACGCTCCTTGGGGGACGCATGGGCACCCAGCAACGCCAACGCCTGGTCGCTGTGGCAGGCCAACACCACACGGTCAAAATGCTCCACCCGCCCATCGGTGACCACCAACACGCCGCCATTGTCGGCACGCCGCACCTCCCGCACAGGGGTGTTCAGGCGGGCGTCTGCCAGACCCGCCACGATTTTGTCCACATACACCCTCGAGCCGCCCTGCACGGTGTACCACTGGGGGCGGTTGGTGAGTTGGATCAACCCGTGGTTGTGACAAAACCGCAGCATGGTGACCACGGGAAAGCGCAACATCTGGTCGGTGGGGCAGCTCCAGATGGAGCCGATCATGGGCAAAAAATACCAATCCCTGAACGCGTCCGAAAACCCATGTACCGCCAAAAAGTCACCCATGGCTTGCCAATGCGCCGGGCTATCGCCCGCCAGGGCCAGCCGCGTGGCCAACCGGTTGAACCGCACCA
>JBEBBB010000020.1:0-2754 GCA_041158605.1 Pseudomonadota bacterium | reverse complement strand
CACCCGTCAGGTCAAAGTCTGTGGTGCTGTGGTCAAACTTGGTGTCTTTCCAGGTTTGTGTGGTGTGGCAGTCGTCGCAACGCGCGCCCAACCGGCCTTTGTGCACATCGTCTTTGCGGTGGCAGCTGTTGCAGTCTTGGGGGGCGCTGCTGTATTTTTTGCCCGCCACATGGCAGCTCTTGCACGCCACGTCTTTGTGTTTGCCATCCAGTGTGTAATCGGTCTGGCGGTGGTCAAAGGTTTTGGTGTTGAGCTGAACGATCACGGCCTCAACCCCTTTGTGGTCGGTGTGGCACGCTCGACAGCTTTGTGGCTCCTGTCGACCGTGGTAACCGGTTTTCCGGGCGATGTCCTGTCCCACGTCTTTGTGGCAGTCCACACACAAGCGGTCTTGTGCCTTTTTGTCGAAAGGGATGTGGCAGGAGCGGCAGTTTTCCTCGGCCTTTTTGTGGGCCTTGATCACCGGGCCGGGTGACAGGGCTGACTCGAGGGTTTGTGCCGATGCCAGCCCGCACCCAGTGAGCACCCACAGCAGGGTCCAGGCCAGGAGGTGCTGCCACAGCCTTGTCACGGGGTGTCCCCACCGGTAAAGGGCTGTGTGTTGCGCATGCTTGCTCAGTACACATGAACGGCCACCACGTGCGCGAGGGCACAGACCACCATGATGTAAACAAACGGCACGTGCAGCAGGTGCCACAACGCAAACAGGCGGGTTACGCTGCTGAACTGCTGCACCCGAAGCTGGGCCGAAAGATAAGCCCTGCCCAACTGCAACAGGCGCTTTTTCTCGGCCAATGGCAAGGAACGGGCGAGTGTTTTCAGTTGGAGCCAAGCCTTGCCGTGTCGGCGTGGCGTGGTGAAAAAGGCCTCGATGTGCAGCAAAGCACCGGCATGCGCGTGTACGGTGGCTTGTTCCAGGTGTGCTACCCAGGGTTGCAGTTGTGCATTGAGGGGCTGGGCTGCAGGGTGTTCCAACAGCTGTCTCTGGAGACGCAACGTTTCCAGCTTTTCTGCCTGAAACCCCCGAAAGGTGCGGGTGTACAGGAAGCGCCCCACCACCCCGCTACCCGCCACGATCAACATGCTGTAGAGGGCTACTCCAGCGTTCAGAGAACCAATCTTGAAAGTGGAATGGATCAGTATGGTGGCTGGGGTCAAAACGCCCAGCACCATGTGAACCACAAACCACCACTTGGTGGGTCCCAATGCCCTGGCAGACCGCATGCGTTTGCGGACCGGGTAGGCAAACAGCAACAGTGCCAGCGTGCCCCCGATCACCCCCAGCCAATAGCCCTCCGGTGAGCTGGAGCGCAGCTGGGTGGTTTCCACCAGCCACCAACTGCCGCCAATGACGGCCAGGATGGACGCGTAAACCAGAAGATCGATGTACGCGATGGTGGTGGCGGTGGTGTGTGTGTTTTTCATCCCTAGCAGAAAATTAAAAACCAGTATTGCTACATGGTTAATTTACTGCAAAGAATGGCGCAGGCCTGTGACAGTTTGTAAGCAAATGTCCCGGCTTTGTTACCAAAGGTGCAGCCCTGGGCGACAGGTGTCTTGTCAGCACCAAAATGCTAAATGTCGAACATTAAGCGGGGCTTAAGAGGTGGGGCTGTGTGCCCCGTGGTGCGGCTTTACGACAGCTGTTTGCCGAACAGGTAGGTCATGTTGATGCGGCGGCTTTGGTAGCCGGGCGCAAAACGGATGGTGTCCGTCTCATGGAACAGGGCCGAGTTGAAAAGCACCGCCCGGTTGCAGCGGTGGGGCACCGTCACATGGGACGACTGGTGTTGTGCCAAAAAGCTGTAGATGCCTTGTGCATCGATGTTGTACTGCTCGAACGTCCAATCGCTGGGGGCGGGCACCTCGTAGACCTTGAGCCCGCCAGAACTGGGGTCCAGGTTGTGTTCGTTGGGCGTGATCCAAAAGTTGAGGTTGACCTTGGCAAAGTCGGCGTGCACGTAAATGCCTTTGGTCATGCGGGGCTCGTATTTAAACCCCCACAGCTGGTTCAAAGCGTAGTCCAGAAACACCCGGGGCATGCGGGCTTTGAGCTCTCGGGCGAGCTGCAGGTGCAAGGGCGTGACAAAGCCTTGGTTGGCAAACGCCCCCAGGTAGGCGTTCGCGTAGGTGGTGTGCCACACCTTGGCGGTGTGGCAGTAGCGTTGGAAGGCCTCAAGGGCGGCTGGCGCGAGAAAGCCGTCGATCACCAGCAGCTCGGGGTTGCGGCCCAGGTAATCCGCTTCCAGGCTGGCCCAATCCAGGTCGGGGTTGAGGCAATGCGGCAGGCGGGGCAGGGCCGGCTGCAAGGGTGCCAGCAGGTAGGGTTGCATGCGGGCCATGTCGCTGCCGTCCACGTTCAGCAGGCCACCCACCGCACCGGGGTCTTCGGTCGCCAGCAACCGTTGGGCGGTCTCGGTGAACGCGCGCAGGCCAGGCACGGTGATGCCCTGTTCTGCCAGGTACAAGGCTTGTTGAAGGTCGTGCCGCAGTTTGAAAGCCGCCACGGGCACCACCTGGCCTGTGTGCCACCGTTGGCCGTGGGTGTTGGCTTGGTGCTGTTGCAAGCTGCGTGCCGACTGCTCCAAGATGGTGGCCTCGTCCGCCCCCTCGCTCAGGGTCAGGGCGGCCAGGCTGGCCAACGCGACGTGGTGGTCGGGGTTGGCCCGAAGGGCTTGCCGGTAGGCGTCCCGCGCGCCAACGCCTTGGCCCAGCGTCCGCAGCGTGTTGCCTTTTTCGATCCACGCTTGGGCG
>JBEBBB010000019.1:0-2845 GCA_041158605.1 Pseudomonadota bacterium | reverse complement strand
CCACCAAAAAAGTCTTTCTGATTTTTCACCAGCACAAGCGGTCTCCTCAAACGTTGGAACGCCGAGATTCTGCGCGCCCGCTGGGGCGTTGCGGCTGTGGATTCCACATACCGCCTGGCTGGGGTTTACCCTTAACTCAGTCTTTGGGACTGGCCAGCCGGGCCTCGTCCAGCACCCGGTAGGCGCGGCCCTGGCGGTCCAAGGGCTCAAGCAGCCCTTCGCGGACAAAAGCACTGAGCGTGCGGCTGACGGTTTCCAGCTTCAAGTCGAGCATGGCCCCCATGTCTTCCCGGGAAAACAGCGTGACCACGCCCGATTCGAGCGACGTGCCCGGCAACGGTGAACCGGCCAGCACATGGGCCCGCATTTTCAGCACCAACCCGGCCAGGCGTTGGCGTGCGTTGCCAAAGTTCAAATCTGCCAACCAGTCGTCGGCCTCTTTCAGGCTTTTGTGCCATTTGCCCATCAGGCGCTGGTGCAGGCGCGGGGTTTCGGTGTTCAGGCGGTGGATCACCTCCACCGGCAAGCGGCACACTTTGACGGGGGTCAGGGCCACCGCTTCGCACTCGTAGGTGCTGGAAAACAAGGCTTCCAGACCGAGCACATCGCCGGGGCGCAGCACACGCACGATGCGCTGGCGGCCATCCGCCATGTTGCGCACCAGCTTGACCATGCCCACCCGCAGCGTCATGAGGCTGGCGGCCTGGTCACCCATGCGCTGGAGGCTGTCGCCCGCGTTGAACTCCAGGTCGTCGATGGGCGCGTGGATGAGGCTGAAGTCTTCTTCCTTCAAATCGGCAAACAGCACCATGTCCCGTATCCCGCAGTTGCGGCAATCGGCGGTGCCGCGCCAGGCTGAATCGGTTTTGATGGGAATCATGGGGGGCAAATGCTCTGAAAGGGGGCCGCATGGCGAGGCCTACAGCGTGACAAAAGTCAAAAATATACACCCCCAGGAATACCCCCGGGTGCACACGCCTGCTGGCCTGTGGCTGAGGGGTCAGCGGTCGGTGGCGCTGCCCGGCGCGGGGGTGGCCACCGTGACGTCGGGGGCTGGGGTGTCGTATTGGGCGGCCCGTATGCGCCCCCCACCCTCCCGCTGCGCCCGCCGCACGGCCTGGCCACACCATTCCAACAAGGTTTCAGAGGGCATGTCGCCGTCTTCGCGCCCGCCCACGCCAATGCTCAGCGTCAGGTTGACCGACTGGCCGTTCCACAAAAGGGGGTTGGACTTGACCGCCGCCTGCGTGCGCTCGGCCACCAACATGGCACCCATGGTGGGCGTGGCGGGCAAAAACATCAGCAATTCGGCGTTGAGCGAGCGGCCCAACCGGTCGGTTTTGCGCAGGCCACGGCCCAGCACGCCCGTCACATGGCGCAACGCCGCATCGCCGGCGGCAAACCCGAGCTGTTTGTTCAGCGCGTGGTATTGGTCGATCTCGAACACCAGCAGCGCCTGGGGCTGTGGGGTGCGGCGCAAACGGTCGCGTTCGTCGTTCAGCAGCGCCATGAACGAGCGCATGTTCAGCGCGCCGGTCAGGTCGTCTTCGGTGCTGAGTTCGCGGATTTTGTCCACCAACTTCAGCAACAGCAGCCCCGCCAGCCCACCATTCAGCAGGCCCCAGCTGGCCACCAGCAAAACCATTTGCCAATCGGTGAACACACCCAGGTGGTCCGGGCCAGAGGCCAGAAGGGCCGGGGCATCGGCGCGCGCCCATAGTGCCCACAGCACGGTGCCTGCCATGCCCCCCAGCCACACCACACCCGCACCGGCCATGGGCGAAAGGCTCCAGCGGGCAACCCGCACCCCACCCTGCGCCATGAGAGACGGGAACGCTTGTTGCACGGTGATGCTCACCACCCACAAGGCCGCGCTGAAAAACGCCAACCAGGGCCCGGTGCCCGCCGAATCCAGCCAAGCCACGCCAGCCATCAGCGCGGCCAACGCGGGCAACATGAGCGGGGACGTGACATAGGTCGGCTTCAAGTCGTGCAAGGTTTGCAACCCGTGGCACAGCCATTGCAACCCGGCCAACACCAGCACCAACCCCAAAGCCAAGCGGTAAGTGGACGGCAGCGGCGCCAGCAACTCCCAGGGCCACCAGCTGACCCCGGCCAGCAACACCCACGCGTTGAACCCTGCAAACTCGCGGGAGGCTCGGCTGAAAATGCGCAGTGGGCCGGCCGCCAAAGCCCAGCCCAGCACGGACATGGCAGCCCCCAGCGTGAGGGTTTGGACCCACACCAGTGAATTCATTGGGCAACTTTCGGGTGGTTGATCACAGTGGGGGAGCTTATCAAGTGGCCGGGGGCGGGTTCAAGCTCAATGCAACGGCGGGGTGCACGCCAACACCTCGTCCAGCGTGGTGAGGCCTTCCGCCACGCGAAGGGCCCCCGCCACGCGCAGGGGGCGCATGCCGTCGGCCACCGCCTGGCGGCGCAAGGCGTCCATGCTGGGGTCGCGGTTGACCTTGTCTTTGAACGTTTCGGTGGTGGCCATCAATTCGTACAAGCCCATGCGGCCTTTGAAGCCGGTCATGCGGCAATCCACACAGCCCACGGCTTTGTAGGGGTTGTAGTTGCCGCTGGCCAGCCAGGGTTTGATGACCTCGTCGAGGTCGGCCCGGCTTGCCTCGGTGTCCGGCGCCTTGCACTGGGGGCACAGGGTGCGCACCAAGCGCTGGCCCAACACGCCCAACACCGTGGCGTTGATAAGGTACGGGGCCACGCCCAGCTCCATGAGGCGCATGACGGCGCTGGGCGCGTCGTTGGTGTGCAGGGTGGAAAACACCAGGTGGCCGGTCAGCGCGGCTTGCACCGCCATGTCGGCGGTGGGCAGGTCGCG
>JBEBBB010000018.1:0-9694 GCA_041158605.1 Pseudomonadota bacterium | reverse complement strand
ACTCCGGGGTCTCCATCGCCACACTGGAGGACATGAAGGTGCTCTATTCGGGCTTTGACCTGTGCAACCCGAGCACATCGGTGTCGATGACGATCAACGGCCCGGCACCCACGATCCTGGCCATGTTCATGAACACCGCCATTGACCAACAACTGGAGAAGTTCGAGGCAGACAATGGGCGGGCACCCAGCCCTACCGAGGCAGAGAAGATCCGCGAGTGGGTGCTGGCCAATGTGCGTGGCACGGTCCAGGCCGACATCTTGAAAGAGGACCAGGGCCAGAACACCTGCATCTTCAGCACCGAGTTCAGCCTGAAGGTGATGGGCGACATCGCGCAGTATTTTGTGCAGCACGACGTGCGCAACTTTTACTCGGTGTCGATCAGCGGCTACCACATCGCGGAGGCGGGGGCCAACCCCATCAGCCAGCTGGCGTTCACGCTGTCCAACGGCTTCACGTTTGTGGAAGCCTACCTGGCGCGGGGCATGCACATCGATGACTTTGCGCCCAACCTGAGCTTCTTTTTCTCCAACGGCATGGACCCGGAGTACACGGTGCTGGGCCGCGTGGCGCGCCGCATCTGGGCGGTGGCCATGAAAGAGAAGTACGGCGCCAACGAGCGCAGCCAAAAGCTGAAATACCACATCCAGACCAGCGGGCGCAGCCTGCACGCCCAAGAGATCCAGTTCAACGACATCCGCACCACGCTGCAAGCGCTGATCGCCGTTTACGACAATTGCAACAGCCTGCACACCAACGCGTTTGACGAAGCGATTACCACGCCCACCGAGGACTCGGTGCGCCGCGCGATGGCCATCCAGCTCATCATCAACCGCGAGTGGGGCCTGGCCAAAAACGAGAACCCCAACCAGGGGGCCTTCATCATCGACGAGCTCACCGAACTGGTCGAAGAAGCCGTGCTGGCCGAGTTCGAAAAAATCGCCGAGCGCGGTGGGGTGCTCGGCGCCATGGAAACGGGCTACCAGCGCTCCAAAATCCAAGAAGAGAGCATGCACTACGAGATGCTCAAACACACCGGCGAGTACCCCATCATCGGGGTCAACACCTTCCGCAACCCCAAAGGCGATGAGGTGCTGCAAAACCTGGAACTGGCCCGCTCCACCGAGGACGAGAAACAAAGCCAGCTTCAGCGACTGGCCGCCTTCCACCAGCAGCACGCCCACGAGGCCCCGGCCATGCTCCAAAAACTCCAGCACGCCGTCATCCACAACACCAACGTTTTTGAGGTGTTGATGGACGCCGTGCGGTGCTGTTCCCTCGGCCAGATCACCAGCGCCCTCTTCGCCGTGGGTGGCCAGTACCGCCGGAGCATGTGAGCCCCGCGAGCGGGGCCTCTGTGGGGGTCAGGCCTGCAGGGCCGCCCACATCGCCTTGTCGCGCTCGGCGGTCCAGATGCGGGGGTTTTTGATACCACTTGCCTCGTCGTAGGCGCGGCTCACGTCGAACGGCAGGCAGTGTTCGTAAATGAACACGTGGCCAAACACCGGGTCCATGGCCTTGCGGGTGTGGGCCATGGCGGCCTTCAGGTCCATCTGCCCGGCCACCGCTTCTTTGCCGGCTTGGAACAAGGTGGTGACCCAGCGCTGGGTGTAGTCCAAGGCCTTGTTGACGTTGGCGTTGCCTTTCATGGCCTCGCCCCGGCCGGGCACGATGAACTCGGCTTGCAAGCCGCGCAGGGCCTCGAGGGTGGCGGGCCACTCTTCCAGCTGCGCGTCACCGGTGTACACACCGGCCTCGTACTCGACCAAGTCGCCACTGAACAACACCTTTTCGGCGCCCACCCAGGCGATGGTGTCGCCACGGGTGTGACCGGCACCGGGGTGCCATATTTCAACCTTCACCCCACCCAGGTCCACCTCAAGAGAGCCCTGGCGACCGGGTTGGCCGTCGCCCACCACCAGGGTGGGCCAGGTCAGGCCGGGCACCGAGTCGGCGCCACGGAACAAGCGGGGAAAACGTTCCATCTCACTTTGCATGTCCTGGGCGCCGCGCTCCACTATGAGCTCGTGGGTGCCCCGGCTGGCGATGATCTCTGTGGCGCCTTCGGCGGCGTAGGCGCTGGCCCCCAGCACCCGCACAGCGTGGTAGTGCGTCAACAACACGTATTTGATGGGTTTGTCGGACACCGTTCGGATCTTGGCAATCAGGTCCCGGGCCATGGCCGGGGTGGCGGTGGCGTCGGACACCATGATGTACTTGTCGCCAATGATCACCCCCGAATTGGGGTCGCCTTCGGCGGTGTAGGCCCAGCAGTGGGGGCTGAGTTGTTCGAAGGTGATCTGTTTGTCGTCCAGGTCGGCCTGGCTGGCGAAGGCTTTGCTCATGGGGTCTCCGTGGGGATCGGTGGATGCTGGGTTGGTATTTTACCTAAACGAAATAAATTACGTATAAGTAAATTTAAAGGCAATCCAAAAGGGTCAAGCAGGCACGAGAGGTGGGCCCGTCAGCCCGCCCTCCAACATAGCCACCACCTCGTTGGCAAACGCCGCGTAACTCATGGCCCCGCCCGGCCGCAACCAGGTGAAGGTCCAGTTGATCATCCCAAAAACCATCATGGTGACGGCGGCCTGGTTACCGGGGTTGACACGGCCGGGGTAGGCCCGGCACAAAAACCGGGTGAAGGCGGACACCACATCCCGTTGGCGGTCCAAGACCAGGGTGCGTTGGCTGTCGGGCAAAAAACCCACCGCGCTGACCAGCGCCACGTGGCGGGTGGCGCTGTGCTCGTACTCGGCCAGAAACGCCCGCACCAACTCGTGCAAAGCCGCGCGGTCGTTGAGGTTGCGGCGTTGTGCACGGGCTTCGGCCTCGCCGATCAAGGCCAGCAAGCGCTGGGTGTACCGGTCCAGCAGGTCAAACAGGATCGCGTCCTTGCTGCTGTAGTAGTGGTAGAGCCTGGCCTTGCTGGTGCCACAGGCGGCGGCGATGTCGTTCATGCTCGCAGCAGGGTAACTTTGCTGGGCAAAACACCGGGCCGCCTGGTCCAGGATTTCATCGCGTTTCAGGTCGTGGTGTGCGGACTTGGGTCGGGCCATGCGGGCATTATCCGGCGCGCCCACACGCGCCACAAGGCACGGCCACAATAGGCCCATGTCCCCCAACGCGCACAACACCCGAACAGGCCCACAAGGCAACCTTCGGGGCATCGCCGCCATGTTGCTGGCGGTGGGCTTTTTTTCGCTGATGGACGCCGTGCTCAAGAGCCTTTCAGCCCATTACCCGCCGCTGCAGATTGCCACGTTGCGGGGCCTGACCGCCCTGCCCCTGGTGTGTGTGTACCTGGCTTGGCGGGGTGCCTGGGGCTCGGTTTGGCGGGTGCGTTGGCCCCTGCACCTGTTGAGGGGGGTGGCGGCCATCACCATGTTGTCGCTGTTCACTTACGGGCTGTCGGGTCTGCCATTGGCCAACGCTTACACGGTGTTTTTTGTGGCGCCGTTGCTGATCACGGTGTTGTCCATCCCCTTTCTACAAGAGCGGGTGCCCCGGCACCATTGGTGGGCAGTGGGGGTGGGGCTTTTGGGGGTGGTGGTGGCCCTGCAGCCCGACGGTGAAGGTTTCACCAGCCGCCACGGCCTAGCGGTGATGGCTGCGGCCCTGTGTTACGCCGGTTCGGCCATAGCAGGGCGGGTGGTGGGTCGCACAGACTCTGCCGAGAGCATGGTATGGTGGACCACGGTGATGCTGGCGGTGGGTGCGGGGTTGTTGGCTTGGCCTAGTTGGTTGCCGGTCCAGGCCGCCCACACACCGCTGCTGGTGGCCCTGGCTTTGAGTGGCTTCGGCGGTCAATTGGCCATCACCCAAGCCTTCCGGCATGGGCAAGCGTCGGCGGTGGCGCCGTTCGAATACACCGCGCTGGCCTGGGGGGTGGGTTTGGACTGGTTGGTGTGGCAGACCTGGCCCGAACAACACACCTGGCTGGGGGGCGCCATCGTGATCGCCAGCGGGCTCTACATCTTGCGCCGGGAGCGGCTGCACCTCAGCGCGGAGCACCCTTGATGGGCGTCTGGCTTACAAAGGCCAGACCACCCCGTTGTCGTTCAAGATGGCATCCAGCGGCACGTCGTGGGGCTCGGGCTCCAAATCGGGCAAAAAGCCTTGGGTGTAACCCAAGCCCACGGTGACAGGCTTTGGGCGCAGGGTGGCCAGGGTGCGGTCGTAGAACCCCCCGCCGTAACCCAGGCGGTAACCCCCTGGTCCATAACCCACACACGGCACAAACAACAAGGTGGGTTGGATCACCTCGGTGTCTTTGGGTTTGGGGATGCCGTAGGCGTCTTCTTCCATGGGGCAACCGGGGTACCAGGTGTGAAAGGTCAGCGTTTTGTCGACCTTGTTGATCACGGGCAGCCCGATGCGCCGGCGTTGGCTGGCGCCTGCGGCATCGGCCTCCATACCCGCTTCTTGCCAGCGAAACAGGGCCGGCAAGGGGTCGAACTCGCCCTTGATAGGCCAGTATGCGCCAATCACCACATCGGGACGGGCCACCAACCAGACCCGCATCACCCGCTGCAAGGCCTCGGACCTGGCCAAGCGATCGGGCAAGCGCGAACGCTCTTCCACCAAGGCCTGGCGCCAGGCCGCTTTCTGAGATGAGGCCGTGGGCGCCACGCGGGTGTGTTTGTTGTCCATAATTCAGGGATGGATAGAACGCATGCGCCCCAAGGGCGGTTGATCAAACGACTGGCTGTATGGATTTTGCCATGCGCCTTGTGGGCGGGTGTGAGCCCCGCATGGTCCAACACGCCGTTGGGCGCCGAACGGGCTTTGCAGGAGATGCGCGAGGCCTTTCGCAAGGGTGACACCAAAACCCTGGTGGCCACACTGCCACGGCTCCAAGGCCACACACTGGAGCCTTTGGCCGCCTACTGGACCTTGCGCAGCCGTTTGGACCAAGCCAGCACCGAGGAGATACGGGCCTTTTTGAAACGCTACAGCGGCAGCTACCACGAAGACCGGTTGCGCAACGACTGGCTGCTGCAGTTGGGCCGCCGTGGCGACTGGGACACTTTTGCCTTGGAGCACCCCGCCTACCGCATGCGGGACGACAAAGAGGTGGCCTGTTACGCCTTGTACATCGACCACCTCCGGCAACAAACCCCGGTGGCAGACAAGGTTCGCGACCTGTGGCTTACACAAAAAGACAACGACGAAGGGTGTCTGCTGGCCACCAAACAACAACTGGCGACAGGGCAGTTGCCCGCCAGTGTGGTCTGGCAAAGGGCCCGATGGGCCATGGAGAACAACCGGGTCCGGGCCGCTACCCAAGCGGTGGCACTGCTGGACACCGACTGGGTACCCACTGTTCAAGCGATACACAACAACCCAGGGAAATACCTGGACGAGAAAATGACCGCCATCCGCCCCCGAACCAAGGAGCTGGTGACACTGGCCTTGGTGCGGCTGGCGGCCACCGACTTGGAAGCGGCCACAGAAGAGGTTCAAAAAGTGCGCTGGCGCACCCAACTCACGGCCGAGGAAAAAAGCTGGGTGTGGGGGGTGATAGGCAAACGGTCGGCGCAACGCTTGGCCGACACCGCCCTGCCCCAGTTCAAACAAGCCCGCAACGAACACCTGAACGACGAACAACTGGGTTGGAAAACACGGGCAGCCCTGCGGGCCGGGGCCTGGGCTGAGGTGTGGGCGGCCATCAACGCCATGGGCCCTGCACAACGGCGCGATCCCGCCTGGACCTATTGGGAAGCCCGGGCGTTGTTGGCCTTGCAAAACCCCGGGGCTGCAGAACAGGCCCAGGTGTTGTACCAGCGCATCGCCGGTACCGCCGGTTTTTACGAGCAACTGGCACTGGAGGCCTTGGGGCGGCCTCTGACGGCACCGAACCCGCCCGCGCCCCTGACGCCTGCAGAACGCCGAGAAGCGGCCGACAACCCTGGGCTGCAGCGCGCTTTGGTGGCGATACAACTGGGCTTGCGGCCAGAAGGGGTTAGGGAGTGGAACTACACCACCAACCTGCACAACCCGGGCGGACTGGCGGAACGCCAGTTGCTGGCCGCCGCCGACCTGGCTTGCCAGAACGAGGTGTGGGACCGGTGCATCAACACCAGCAAACGCACCAGCACCGAAATCGACCATGGACAGCGTTTCCCCACCCCCTACCGGGCCGCGGTGGTCGCCAGGGCCAAGGCCATCGGCCTGGACCCGGCCTACGTGTACGGCCTGATCCGACAGGAAAGCCGCTTTATCACCGATGCCCGCTCGGGTGTAGGCGCCTCAGGGTTGATGCAGGTGATGCCCGCCACCGCGAGCTGGACCGCTAAACGCATCGGTTTGACCGATTTCAAACCCGGCCAGATCACCGACCGTGACACCAACATCGCCATCGGCACCGCCTACCTCAAATTCGCCTTGGATGACTTTGAAGGCTCCATGCCCATGGCCGCAGCGGCCTACAACGCTGGGCCCGGTCGCCCCCGCAACTGGCGCAATGGGCCGGTACTGGAGGCTGCCATTTGGATCGAAAACATCCCTTTTAGTGAAACCCGCGATTACGTGAAGCGGGTGTTGTCCAACACCACCAACTACGCGGCCTTGCTCACGGGTGAACCGCAGCGCCTCAGCCAGCGATTGGCCCCCATTGGGCCTCGCAGCGGATCGGCACAAGCCCCCAACACCGACCTTCCCTGAACCCCTCTTTTCTTGGACACAACATGCAAAAAATACTCGTATTGGGCGGCACCGGTTTTGTAGGCCGACACGTTTGTGAGGCCTTGACCCGGGCAGGCCTGCAGGTGACTGTGGCAACCCGCCGCGCCAAACACGCCTCGGTGGTGCAAACCTTGCCGGGGCTGGAGGTGCTGGAAGCCGATGTGCACCAAGAGGCCGAACTGGCCCGGCTCCTTCCTGGGCATGGTGCGGTGGTGAACTTGGTGGCGGTATTGCACGGCACCCAGCGCCAGTTCCAACAGGTGCACGTGGACCTGCCCGCCAAGCTGGTGCGGGCCATGGCGGCCGCAGGGGTTGATCGCTTGGTTCACGTGGGTGCGTTGGGGGCCTCGGCCGACGGCCCCTCCAACTACCTGGCCTCCAAACACGCGGGGGAACAGGTGGTCCGCCAAAGCGATTTGTCCTGGACGGTGCTGCGCCCCAGCGTGGTGTTTGGTGCAGAGGACCGCTTGCTCAACACTTTCGCCACCCTGCAATCCGTGGCACCTTTTGTTCCATTGGCCGGTGCCGACACCCGTTTTCAGCCGGTGTGGGTTGGTGACCTCGCCCGGGCGGTGGTGCAATGCCTGCTGAAGCCCCAAACCGGTGGCCAGGTGTATGAGATCGCAGGGCCCGACACCCACACCTTGGCCGATATGGTCCGGGTGGCGGGTCGTTTGTCCGGCAACCCGCGCCCGGTGATCGGCTTGCCCGTGGCCCTGGGGTATTTCCAGGCGGCATTTTTGCAATGTTTGCCTGGGGTGCCGTTGATGAGCACGGACAACCTGCGCTCCATGGAGGTGGACAACCTGCCCTCGGGGCAATACCCAGGACTGTCTGACCTGGGCATCACCGCCAGCGCACTGGAACCGGTGGCCGCGCTGTACCTGGATGGCCAAGGCAAAGCAGATCCCTTGCTCAGGGTGCGGGCGGCATTCAGCAAACGCTGAGCGGAGATGGGCCCCTATAGAGGCCCACCCGATCAACCGTTAGAACTTGCGGCTGTACTGGACGCCCAGTGAGTTCTGCTTCATGCTGACCGTGGCTGTGCCATTGCCGCCGCCACTGTTGGGCCCCGTCACGGTGTTGCTCTGGGCATGCATGTACGCAAACGACAACTCTTGGTTTTTGTCCAGTGTGTAGGTTCCACCCAGGGTGAAGTGGTTTTCCACCACGCCAGGGGCGAGGATGTTGAACATCGCATCGGCTGACCGCACCGGGTTATCGCCTTTGTTGTAGCCCGCTCGCAACTGCCATTGGTCGTTGACCTGCCACTGAACACCCAGTTTGACGACACTCACCGCGGTCCAACCAAAACCGGGGCCATTGGGGTTGCCCAAGCCATTCGCAAAATTCGCCAGGCTGGCGTTCGCGACAGAGGGCACCTTGTTATAGGCAATCCGCTGGTAGTCTGCCGCGACTGTCACGGTGGGGCTGACCTTGATGGCCATACCCAGGGTGTAGTTTTCAGGGATATCAAAGTCCCCCGCGCCCGCGAAAAGATTGGCGTACTTTTTGAACCGGGACATGTTGATTTTGGGAGCGTAAGACGCACCCACGGAAATGGCATCACTCAACCGACCTTGGTAACCCAGACGCACACCCACACCGGTACTGGAGTCGTCCCCCGGGTTGGGGGTGATACCGAAACCTTGCAAACCATACGCTTCGAAGCGCTGGTAAACCAGCAGTGGCGACACCCCAATGGCGTGGTCGGGCGTGACTTTGTAGGCCAGCGTCGGCGCAACAATCAACTGGGTCAAATCCACACCCAATTTGCCCGCCCCCCCCAATAGGTTGGTTCCGGCAGCGTTGTAGGTGGTGTTCATGCCACCGTTGCCGTACACCGTTAAACCCAAACCGATCCGGTCAGAGAGAGCGAGGTTGTAACCGAATTCCGGAATCAAAAACCGATCGCGCCCGCTGTTGACCATCGGACCACCGCCGTTGTTGGCTGACCGATCGGGCATAAAAAGGTCTATACCCACGTCGTAGCGGTTGCCCGCAAAAGCCGCTGCTGCCGGGTTGTTGGCGCCGGCAAAACCGTCTTGCGCGAGGGCCACAGAAGCGCCCCCCATGCCTTTGGCCTTGATACCGTATCCGTGAGAAAAATAACCATTGGTGGCGTGAACGCCGGCCGCACCCATCAGCGCAACAGCCACGGCAACGGGTTTCCAATAGCGGGGAAATGGGGTCATGCTGGTCTCCTGGTCTGGTTGTGAAACTTGTCAGAATTCGCCCTTGGAGGCCCGTTCCATCATCTCGTAAATGGTGTCGCGCACGGCTTTGGCCTCTTCTTTGAGAGGGGATGGCAACTTGCGCCCCATCTTGATCATCATGTCCATGTTCAAGGTGTACAGCCACAGGCCATCTTCTTTTTCAACCACAGAGATGCGACACGGCAGGTAGGCGGCCATGTGTGGGCTGAAATCAACCATCTTGCGGGCAGTGCCAGGGCTGCAGTAGGAATACACCGTCAAGTGTTTTTCTTTTCGACCAGAACGCGCCTCCAACTCTCTGGACAAAGGCAACACCCCCACGTCCCGCATGTTGCGCTCCACCGCCACCATCTTGAGGATTTGCTCCACATCGGATGGGCTGACGCCGTCTTTGACTTTGCGTTCCCAGGTGGTTGCAACGGCGATATCACCATTGCCATCGATCCAGCGGTCCCACATGCGGCTGGCCTCAGAACCCGCTCCATCTTCCAACTTGCTGATCGTGTTCAATGTGGCGCACCCAGACAAGGTGAACACACCGACCAGGGCCATGACCCCCACCACCCAACGGCTCCAACTGCGCATAACGTCTCCTTTTTGGTGTCGCACAAACATCTGGTGAAAACCAAACGTGCGGCTGGACGATACACCGTTGAAGCGGGTTTACACCCCCTTATTTACCCTAGGGGGTAGGGTAAATAAGGGATGCTTTTTAACAACCAGATTGAAATTACCCGGACAGTGCGCCTTTTTTTTGGCACACTTGGATCACACAGCCAACCACCCTTCACCAT
>JBEBBB010000017.1:0-3356 GCA_041158605.1 Pseudomonadota bacterium | reverse complement strand
CGCTCACGCAGAACGACACGCCCGCTTGCCGGTAAAACAACCTGGTTTGCCCCGTTTTGTTGGTGTTGGCAACGGGTTCTGGCACCCCCAGAACACCCAGTGTCGCGTTGTAAAAGGCGCGGGCGCGTTCGATGTTGTTGGTGCCAACCATTACGTGACTGAACATGGGGTCTCCTGGTTTGTGGGTTCAAAGCCCTCGGGTTGCAAGGGTTGGAGACCATTCTAGCCCTGGAGAAACCAGCGGTGCTGCATCAAAGCCACCGCCTCACAGTCGACTTGTATTGCAGATACGCGGCGCCAAAACGTTGCTCCAAGGCGCGTTCCTCGGGCTTGATCTGAAACGCCGTAAGGTAGGCGCAGAAGGCACCCACCCCCCCCAGGGCCACCACGTTAGCGTGCCACAGCGCCAGCGCCAGCAGCAGTGCCGCCATGCCCACGTACATGGGGTTTCGGCTCACGCCGTACAACCCGCGGGCCACAAAGTGGGTGGCCTTGTCGGGCGCCCGTGGGTCCAGCGTGGTCCGGCGCAGCCGGAACTGCAGGGCGGCGCCCAACAGGAACACCGCACCTGCCACAGCGGTGGCGCCCGCAAGCGCTTGGTGCCATGGAAACGGCAGCGACGCTGCGGGCAAAAACTTGGCTGCGCCCCAGGCCAACAAGGCCGCTATCACCGTTAACAGCAGGGGCGGCACGCGCAGTTCGAGTTGAGACATGTTTGTGAAACCCAACACACAAAGATAGACGGCGGTGTGGCCAGCAGGCCGGCTCTGACAGTGGACAAAAGCACGGGGTATTTGTACAATTTAACGTACAACCCGGAGCCTTCCCATGGACGCCATTTCTTACTCTGCCGCACGCGCCAATTTGGCCAGCACAATGGACCGCATTTGTGAGGACCACGAGCCCCTCATTATCACGCGCAACGGGCAGCCTTCCGTTGTGATGCTGTCCCTTGAAGACTTCACTTCTTTGGAGGAAACGGCCTACCTGCTGCGCAGTCCAGCCAACACCAAACGCTTGATGGCGGCTGTGGAGCAACTGGGCGCAGGCAAGGGTACCGTGCGAAAGCTTGTTGAATGAAGCTGGTATTCGCCGAGGCCGCTTGGGAAGACTACCTGCATTGGCAGCAAAAAGACAGGCGCATGGTGGAGCGCATCAACAAGCTCGTCAAAGAAGTTCAAAGGGAGCCCTTTGCGGGTATAGGCAAGCCGGAGCCTTTGAAACATGCGCTATCTGGTTATTGGTCCAGGCGCATCACCGACGAGCACCGCATGGTGTACCGCGTTGATGGTGATGCGTTGTTGATCGCCCAGTTGCGTTACCACTATTGACTGAGCGGGTGGGGGACTGCATTACTCAAGGACATAACGGGCTCTTCACCAAGGCTTGGGCCAGCCTATCGAGGTTGTCCTCGTTGGCGGTGAATCCATGGCATGAACAACGTCGGCTACGCTTGGATTGCACAAGCTCGCGCCCGAGCCGACGCTGCTGCACCAGGCCCTGTTCGCCCTCAAGCACGAAGGCGTGCGGCTGGACCTGCTGGTGGCCGCGCTGCGGCGCATGGCTCCGGCCGAGTTGGTGGCTTGGGTGAATGCCACGCCCAACAGCATCTATGGCCGCAAGCTCGGCCACTTGTGGGAGCGCCTGCACCAACAACCCTTGCCTGGTCTGGGCGACCCAGGCGTGGCGTCGTCGTATGCCACGTTGTTTGACCCGGCCGAGTATGTTGTTGGGCCGGCCCAGCGGGACACCCGCTGGCGCATCGAATTCAACGGCCTGGGTGACATGCATTTTTGCCCGGTGGTTCGCAAGACGCCGGCCATGGTGGCCTTGATCGAGAAGGACATCCTGGGGCAGGCCCAGGCTTTTGCAGAGTCGGTGGGCCAGGCCATGTTGGAAAGGGCCTTGAACTGGGCCTACCTCAGCGAGGCCGAGGGCTCGTTTGCCATCGAAGGCGAGGTGCCCAGCGCCGACAAGGCCACCCGTTTTGCCGCCTTGCTCAGGCGTGCACATGAGCAGAACACCCTGACCGAGGCGCTGCTGGTGGCGTGGCAGAACGCGGCCATCTCAAACCCGTACGACCAGGCCGTGCAATTCCGGACCGAGCAGAACCGTTTGCAGCGGGACCTGCCCGGCGCTGTGGGGGTGACCTATGTACCGCCCGAGCCAGAGCTGGCTGTGGATCTGATGGAGGGCCTCATGCAGCTGGCCAACCACCCCCCAGCCAAACTGGACCCGCTGGTGCATGCCGCGGTGGTGTCGTTTGCCTTCGTGTTTATCCACCCCTTCATGGATGGCAATGGGCGTTTGTCGCGGTTTCTGCTACACCACTGCTTGGGTCAATCGGGCCGGTTGCCACCGCAGTTTTTGTTACCGATCTCGGTGGCTATGAACAAGCATGAAGCCGACTACCTGCAAGCCCTGACCACGTTCAGCAAGCCCGCGCGGCAGCTTTGTCAGGTGACTTGGGGTGGTGATGACCACTACGTTTTCGACTGGATGCCGGGCGCAGACACCTAGTTTCGCTACATGGACCTGACCGAGCCCGTGACCTTCACCTTGGCCATGGCCGAAGCCTCATTGAAGACACACATGCGCCAAGAAGTGGAGTTTCTGGGGATGTTCGATCGGGTCAAGCGCCATGTCAACGAACGCCATGACCTGCGAGGCAGTGATTTGGCCACCCTGGTGGTGACCATTTTTCAGGGCCCCTCCGTTTTGTCAGCCGTTGGCGTTTTGAGCGCCCGGGGGCAAATGGGCACGCGCCAAGGCTTGGGTCAGCCTATCGAGGTTGTCCTCGTTGGCGGTGCCCACCAGGGCCTTGACCGCTTGGGCGGTTTCGGCGCTGTCAAAAACCTGGTCCCACGCCAGGTGTGTGCCCCCTTCAACTTTTGAAAGGGCGACCGTGAGCGTGAAATAGGGCTGGCAGTCGTGCCGGATCACCACCCGTTGGCCCGGCTCCAGGGCCTCGAAGCGGCTGGTGTTGGCGTAGTTCGTACCGTCTGGCCCGTGCATGGTAAAGACCCACCGCCCACCCACGGCGAAATCAAACACATCGAAGGTGTTGGTGAACCCTTTGGGGCCCCACCAAGACGCCAACACCGGCCCCGATGCAAATGCCGAGTAGACTGCTTCGGGCGGGTAGGGCAGCACCCGGGTGGTGGAGAGGGTTCGGTCGTTGGGCATGGTGTGGTGTTTTAGGGCGTGGGGTATTGCAGTTTACGGCTGCCGGTGTTTTGCCAGCAAATACGAATTCGATCAGTCTATTGCGTTTATGGCGGGGCTGCACCTGGGCCGACAGGGCTGGTCAATGAGGGATGTTGCACATGGATACTGTTGATTGAATGTAATCGATC
>JBEBBB010000016.1:0-2519 GCA_041158605.1 Pseudomonadota bacterium | reverse complement strand
ACCACGGTCAGGCCAGGCTTGACCTCCAGCGACAGGTCGCGCAGCACCCAAAAGGCGCCGTAACCCGCGTTCAAGCCATGGACCTGCAGGTGGGCCTGGGTGTTGCCGCCCAACACAAAGGGGGTGTCGCGGTACCACATCATGCTGTGGCCTCCTCGGTCATTTCGTCGCCCAGGTAGGCCTCGATCACCTCCGGGTGCCGTACCACCTCGGCGGGTGTGCCATCGGCGATCTTGCGCCCCTGGTGCAGCACGATCACACGCTCCACGTGGCGCAACAGGGTGGTCACCGCGTGTTCGATCCAAATCACGGTGAGGTCCAGCTCGTCGCGCATGCGGCGTATCAAGAGGGCCATGTTTTCGATCTCGGCCTCGGTCAGGCCGGCGGCCACCTCGTCCAGCAGCAACAAACGGGGGCGGGTGGCCAAGGCCATGCCGATCTCCAGCAGCCGCTGCTGCGAGGGTGTGATCGCCGCGGCCGGCAGCGCCGCCTGCGCTTCCAAGCCGATCAGTTGCAAGATGCTGTCTGGGGTGCGCAGCGCCCAGGGCACGTGGGCTTCTTCGCCCCACAACCACCACCGGCGCGGGCGGCGGCCGGCAAACTGCAGGCCAAAAGCGATGTTGTCGCGCACGGGCATGTCGGCGAACACACGGGGGGTTTGGAAGGTGCGGGCGATGCCATGGCGGGCGTAGTGGTGGGGGCCCTT
The DNA here is from genome assembly GCA_041158605.1 of Pseudomonadota bacterium. Taxonomy (GTDB): domain Bacteria; phylum Pseudomonadota; class Gammaproteobacteria; order Burkholderiales; family Burkholderiaceae_C; genus JBEBBB01. The sequence goes on along the minus strand of JBEBBB010000016.1, from coordinate 1,813 downwards.
GCCACTCAGGTTGCGGCCGCTGGCCAACAGACGCCCGCTGGTGGGGGCGGTGACCCCCGATATCGCGTTGAAAAACGTGGTTTTGCCAGCGCCGTTGGGCCCGATGATGCCCACCAGTTCGCCAGGGCGAAACACGGCGTCCACACCATCCACTGCGGTCAGGCCGCCAAAACGCACTGTCACCTCGCTCGCCTCCAACAGCGGCGGCAAATGGTGGTTGGGGTGCAGGTCAGACATAACGGCGCTCCTGGGCACGTTGTTGGGCACGGGCTTCGTCACGGGCCTTGTCGCCGCTCCACGCGTACCGGCGGTCCCGCCACCAGGCGCGGGTGTCCTGCCACCAGGTTTGGAAGGTGGCCCAGCGCAGCGAGGCCAAGCCCCCCGGCAGGTACAACACCGATACGATCAGCAGCAAACCCAAAGACGCCATGTACAACTGGGGCACCTGCAGCCGCAAGGTCTCGGCCAACACACTGAACACAATGGCGGCGATCAATGGCCCCCACAAGGTCATGGCGCCACCGATCAGGGCGATCAACACGGTCTGGAAACCGATGAAGGGGTTGAACACGGTGTGGGGGTCGATGTAGGTCCAGCGCACCGACATGGCCGCCCCCACCGCACCGGCAAAAGCAGCGGTCAGCGCAAAACCAGCGACCTTGATGACCCGGGTGTTCACGCCCAGGGTTTGGGCCCGCTGTTCGTCCGCGCCTATGCCCTGCAAAGCCAGGCCAAACCGGGTGCGCCGCAGCACAATCGCCGTTCCCACCGCCAGCACCGCCAGGCACAAAACGGTGGTGTACACAGTCTCTGGTTCGGGCACCACCATGAGCACACGCCCCACCGTGCCGGTCACGCTTTTTTCGTAGTAGGTGACCGCGTGGCGGATCAGTTCGGTCATGCCAAAGGTGAGCACCGCGAAGTAGGTGCCACGCAGGTGCAGCACCGCCGCCCCCATGACCACGGCGACCCCTGCAGCCACCACCGCCCCCAAGCCCACCACCTGCCACCACGGCAGGTGCTCGAGCAACAAGGCACTGGTGTACGCCCCCAAGCCAAAAAACGCCGAGGTGGCCAAGGACAGGTAACGGGTGGTGCCACAAAACAGCGACCAGCTAGACGACAAAGCCACGTACATCAGGCAGGTGAGCGCCATCGACAACACAAACCCGCTGGCCAACCCGGGTAGGGCCATGGCCCAACCGGACAAGCCAAACAAGACCAACAGGTCACGGACCAACAGTTGGCGGGGCGTCATGCTTTGCGGCCTTTCCGGGCGAACAGGCCCTCGGGGCGCAGCAACAGCACGCCTATGAACACGGTGTAGGACAACAGGGCCTTGAGCGAGGGGTTGGTGAAATGCATGCCCAAGGCCTCGATCACCCCCAGCAGCAGGCCACCGGCCAAGGCGCCGGACATGCTGCCAAAACCGCCTAGGGTGATGACGATGAGGGCGGTCACGGTGTAGGGTTCGCCCATGGCCGGGCTGATGGTGTAGGCCATGGACAACAAACAACCCGCCACACCCGACAAACCCAAACCCACCCCAAACATCAGCGGATGCAGGCGTTTGGTGTCGATACCCACCAGCTGCGCCCCCACAGGGGACTGCATCAGGGCCCGTACCCCTTTGCCCAACAAGGTGGTTCGCAACACCACGATCAGGGCCAGCGCGAACAACAACGCCAGACCGAACACCAACAGCTTGTTGGCCGCGAACTGCGTGCCCACCACCGCCACCGGTTCGGTCAGGTAGTCGTACCCGCGCAGGTCGCCCCCCCAGGTGTAAGACACCATGTTCTGCACCAGAAAC
>JBEBBB010000015.1:0-2741 GCA_041158605.1 Pseudomonadota bacterium | reverse complement strand
CTGGCCACCAGCGAGCCCGCCATGTCGGCGAGCAGGGAAGGGGGCAGGTCGAGGTGGGGCACCAGCCCTGCCTCGGCCAGGTAGGTCAGGTCGTGCCCAGGCTCTTCGGCCCGCTCACCCGTGGCGCCCACGATCGCCACCACCGCCAGGTGCGGGTGGCTGCGGCGCAGGGCGGAGGGGGCCAGGCCCAGCTTGGCCAGGGCCGATGGCCGGAACGAGGTGAGCAGCACCTGGGTCTGTGCCAATGCCTTGTGCAGCTTGGCCTGGTCACTTGGGGTTTTTAAATCCCACCGGCGGGTGGGCACCCCCGTGTGCATGGTTTGGTAAGCGGTGGTGCTGTACCACGCCATGGGGTCGCCTGCGGGTGGTTCAACCTTGGTGCAACGGGCGCCCATGGCCTGCAGCCGCCACAAGGCCGCAGGGCCCGGCAGGTTCAGGGCCAGGCTGAGCACGCGCACGCCGCGCAAGGGCTTCAGGGTGGGGTTCTGGCGGGTATTGGTCATGCCCCCATCTTAGGTGACATCACTCGCCAAAGTTCAGCGGCAGGCCCACGTAGTTTTCAGCGATGGTCCGGGCACCGTTGTCGCTGTGGACCAGGTAGTCCAGCTCGGCCTCCTGGAACTTCTGCGCGATCTCGCCTTCACCTGGGAAGCGGTGCATCAGGCTGGTGAACCACCACGAAAAGCGCTCGGCGCGCCAGATGCGTTTGAGGCAGCGTTCGGAGTAGTTGTCGATGCCCGCCTCGGTTTTGTCTTGGTAGAACTCGACCAGCGCGTTGGACAGGTATTTCACGTCGGTGGCCGCCAGGTTCAGGCCTTTGGCACCTGTGGGCGGCACGATGTGCCCGGCGTCACCCGCCAGGAACATGCGTCCAAACCGCAGGGGCTCTGTCACAAAACTGCGCAGCGGGGCGATGCTTTTTTCGATCGAGGGGCCGGTCACCAGGTGTTCGCGCGCTGCGGGATCCAGGCGCAATTTCAGCTCGTCCCAAAAGGCGTTGTCGCTCCACTGCTCGATCTTGTCGGTCAGGGGCACCTGCAGGTAGTAGCGGCTGCGGGTCTGGCTGCGTTGCGAGCACAAGGCAAAACCCCGGGTGCTGTTCACGTAGATCAGCTCGTGGTGCACCGGGGGGGTGTCGGACAACATGCCCAACCAGCCAAAGGGGTACACCTTTTCAAACTCGGTGATGGCGCCTTTGGGCACGCTGGCGCGGCACACGCCGTGGAACCCGTCGCAACCGGCGATGAAATCGCAGCTGATCTCGTGGGTTTGGCCGTCTTTGTCGTAACGCACCTTGGGGTGTTGGGTGTCGTAGTCCAACACCGCCACGTTGGACGCTTCGTAAATGGTGGTCAAACCGGCGGCTTGGCGCGCGGCCATCAGGTCGCGGGTGACCTCGGTCTGGCCGTAGACCATCACGTTTTTGCCACCGGTCAGGCGGTTCAGATCGATGCGGTGGCGCGCGCCTTTGAACAGCAGGTCAAACCCACCGTGCACCAGGCCCTCTTGGTGCATGCGTTGGCCCACACCCACCTCGTCCAGCAGGTCCACCGCCACCTGTTCCAGCACACCAGCGCGGATGCGGCCCAGCACGTAGTCGGGGGACTGCCGCTCCAAGATCACGGCGTCGATGCCGGCCTTGTGCAACAACTGTCCGAGCAACAGGCCGGAGGGGCCTGCACCGATGATGGCAACCTGGGTGCGCATGGGGTCTCCTGTGAAAACAATGACCCAAGGTTACGGTGGCGCACGGCCTTTGAACACCCAGATCTTGTGCATTTGCGCGATGGGTGGAACAATTGCGCGATGATCGCGCAACACTTGCGGCTGCGGGCCGCCACAAACCCATGGACATCAACAAAGCGGACCTGATCGAAGGGGTGGCCAAAGGCCTGTCGGTGCTGGAAAGTTTTGACACCGAACGCCAACGCCTCAACGCCACACTGGCGGCCCAGCGCACCGGCCTGACCCGTGCCGCGGCACGCCGGCATTTGCTCACGCTGGCCCACTTGGGCTACCTGGAGACCGACGGCCACCACTACTGGTTGTCGGCCAAGGTGCTGCGCTTTTCGGGCAGCTACCTGGCCAGCGCCCGTTTGCCGCGGGCGGTGCAACCCACCCTGAACCGGCTGGCCGCGCAGACCCGTGAGTCCTTTTCGGTGGCGGTGCTCGACGGCGACGCGGTGGTGATTGTGGCGCGCAGCGTGTCAGCGCTGGCCCCAGAGGGGTGGCGCGATTGGCAGAGCACCTCGTTGGGCACCCCCGGTTTGGCGGTGCCCCCCATGCGCTTGATGGCCTATGGCCTGCACCTGGGCGCGCGCCTGCCGGCCCACGCCACGTCCACCGGCCAGGTGCTGTTGGCCGCGTTGCCGGTGGCCCAACTGAACACCTGGTTGAAAGGCCGGGAGTTGACCCGCCTCACCCCCTACACCACGGTGGAGCACAAGGCGTTCAAAGCCCAGTTGGCGGCGGTGCGCAAACAAGACCACTGCGTGGCCAGCGAGGCGCACGAGTTGGGTGTGCACGCGGTGGCTGTGCCGCTGCGCAACATGGACGGGCGGACCGTGGGCGCCCTCAACGTGGTGGTGTCCAGCCAGCGCTTGCGTGCAGGGGTGTTTGAGCAGGAATTGCTCCCCCTGTTGCAAGGCGCAGCCCTGGAGGTTCGGGCGCTGTTGTGAACCCCGGAGGGCTGGGGTTGCCGTGGCGGCTCAAACCCCCAGGTGTTGCTCCAGCACCTGCGG
>JBEBBB010000014.1:0-2694 GCA_041158605.1 Pseudomonadota bacterium | reverse complement strand
GCCTGGCCAGCTACATGCTCTGGAAGGGCCTGACGGCTTGAGCACCACGGTCGATGCGCTGGTGATCGGCGCCGGCGCGGCGGGCCTGTTCTGTGCCGCCCAGGCCGGCCAGCGCGGCCTGTCCGTGCTGCTGGTCGACCATGCGCCCAAGCTGGCCGAGAAGATCCGCATCTCCGGCGGTGGCCGCTGCAACTTCACCAACCGCGACCTGGACCCCCGCGCGCCCCAACGCCATTTCCTGGGTCAAAACCCCCATTTTTGCCGCTCGGCCCTGTCTCGGCATACCCCTTCCGACTTCATCGCACTCCTGGACCGGCACGGTGTGCCCCACCATGAAAAACACAAAGGCCAGCTGTTCTGCGACCGGTCGGCACAAGACGTGATCGACGTGCTGCTGGGGCTGTGCGAAGCGGGTGGCGTACAACGGTGGCAACCCTGTGCGGTGATCGGTGTGCAAGCGGTTGGGGGTGCCGTGGGACACCCAGAAGCCCGTTACCTGTTGGACACCGACCGGGGCGCCGTGTCCACCCGGTCTGTGGTGGTGGCCACCGGTGGCCTGCCCGTGCCCAAAATCGGGGCGACCGACTTTGGTTTGCGCTTGGCCCGCCAATTTGGCCTGGCGTTGGTGGAACCCCGGCCAGCCCTGGTGCCGCTGGACTTTGATCCCACCACCTGGGCGCCCTACGCCGAGCTGTCAGGCCTGGCATTGCCAGTGGCCATGGCCACCGGCACGGGCAAACAACGCATGGTGTTCCACGAAGACCTGCTGTTCACCCACCGGGGCTTGAGCGGGCCTGCGGTGTTGCAAATCTCCAGCTACTGGACCCCCGGCACACCGCTGGTGGTGGACCTGCACCCCAGTGCCCCTTTGGCCCCTGTGCTGGCCGAGGCCAAAACCCGCTCCCGCAAGCTGCTGGCCAACGAGCTGGGGCAACACCTGCCCCAACGTTTGGCCGACACCTGGGTGCGGCAAGACCCGCTGTGGCAGCGCCCCATCAACGAGGTACCCGACAAAGCCCTGGCCCGACTGACCGACCAGCTGCACCGCTGGCAACTCACTCCCACCGGCACCCAGGGTTACGCCAAAGCCGAGGTGATGGCCGGTGGGGTGGACACCAAAGGCTTGTCGTCGCAGACCATGGAGTCCACACAAGCAGGCTTGTACTTCATAGGTGAGGTGGTGGACGTGACCGGCTGGCTGGGTGGGTACAACTTCCAGTGGGCCTGGGCCAGCGCACACGCCTGTGCGGCGGCGCTGCCCGGTGGGGACGCCGAAGCCGCCCACTGACACCACCGGTCAAGCGCGACCGCGCAGCGCCGCCTCCAAACGCTCGCAGACGCGCTCCAGCACCTCAATGCGGGCCCACCACTTGTCGTCACTGGCCACCACATGCCACGGTGCCACCCGGGTGGAGGTGCGGTCGATCATGTCCTCGACAGCCGTTTCGTACTGGGGCCATTTGTCGCGGTTGCGCCAGTCCTCGTCGGTGATTTTGAACAGCTTGTGCGGAGTGGTCTGGCGGTCTTGGAAACGCTTGAGCTGTTCTTCCGGGGTGATGGCCAACCAGAACTTCACCACCACCGCCCCGGCCTCGGCCAGCTCTTCCTCGTAGGCGTTGATCTCGCCGTAGGCCCGCTGCCAATCCGCTGGGCTGCAAAACCCCTCCACACGCTCCACCAGCACACGGCCGTACCACGACCGGTCAAACACCACAGAGCGGCCGTGCCGGGGGATATAGCGCCAGAACCGCCACAGGTAAGGTTGCGCCCTTTCGTTTTCGTTCGGTGCGGCCACCGGCACCACCCGGTAAAAACGGGCGTCCAAGGCCTGGGTCAGCCGGCGTATGGTGCTGCCCTTGCCCGCCGCGTCCATGCCCTCAAACACCAACACCAAGGACCGGTGGGCCATGCGGGGGTCGCGGCTCAAACCGTTCAAACGGCCTTGCAAGGTTTCTAACCTGTCTTGGTAGGCCTTGCGCGCCAGGTGGCGCGTGTAATCCTGGGCCCGCAGCAAACCCGAGCCCTCGTAACCAGGGCACGCACCACCTTCATGGCCCACAGCGCGCGCCCGAGGAACCTTGTTACCCGTTGGTGCACTGCCAGCTTCTGGCGCAGCGGCGGCCAGGGCCTGCAGCAGGTGGCGCCCCGCCGCCAGCGAGCGGTAAGCGGGATCGGCCCCTTCCACCACCAACCAGGGGGCTTCGCCCAAGCTGGTTTTGCGCAACGCCTCGTCACTGACCTGGGCGTAGGCACTGTGGTGCTTGAGGTGGTGCCACTCCTGGGGTGTCACACGCCAGGCGGTTTTGGGGTCGGCCGCCAAGGCCTTCAAGCGGGTTTTCATGGCCTTTTCAGACAGGTGAAACCACAACTTGACCAACACCACACCCTCGGCCACCAGCATGCGCTCAAAACCCCGGATGCGCTCCAAGCGGCGCAAAAACGACGCGTGGTCGGCCTGGCCCTGTACACGGGCTTCAATGGGATCGGTGTACCAAGAGCCAAACAACACGCCGATGTGCCCTTTGGGCGGCAACACCTGCCAGAACCGGTACATGTCGGGGTGGGCGTGGTCTGCGGCTGTCGCCGGGCCAAAGGCCTCGGTTCGGATGTGCCGGGGGTCCATCCACTCGTTGAACAGGTTCACGGTTTCGCCCTTGCCCGCACCGTCCACACCGTTGACCAAAATCACCACCG
>JBEBBB010000013.1:0-5423 GCA_041158605.1 Pseudomonadota bacterium | reverse complement strand
GCGTGTTGGGTGATGCCCACCAAAGCGGTGTCGCCTTCGATGCGTACCCAAGTGTGTTCTGCGTGATATTTGTTCATAGTGTTTACATGCCGCTGTAGTTGGGGCCGCCACCGCCTTCAGGCGTGACCCATACGATGTTTTGGGTGGGGTCTTTGATGTCGCAGGTTTTGCAATGCACGCAGTTCTGCGCGTTGATGACCAGCTGGTCGGCCCCGTCTTTGTTCACAAACTCGTATACGCCGGCCGGGCAGTAGCGGCTTTCGGGGCCGCCGTAGGTGGCCAGGTTCACCTTCACCGGCACCGACGCGTCTTTGAGCGTCAGGTGGGCCGGTTGTTGCTCTTCGTGGTTGGTGTTGCTGATGAACACGCTGGAGAGGCGGTCGAAGCTGATCACGCCATCGGGCTTGGGGTAGCTGATCTTGGGCATGTCGGCCGCGGGGCGCAGCTTGGTGTGGTCTTTGGTGGTGTTGTGGGTGGTCCAGGGGGGCACCGACACGCCCACCTTGGGCAGGAACCAGTGTTCCACACCGGTCATGAGTTTGCCCACCAATGGGCCCTTTTTGAACCAGTTTTTGAAGTTCCGGTAGGTCCAGAGCTCTTCGTGCAACCAGCTGGCCTTGAAGCCGGTTTCGAACGCGGTGAGTTCGTCGGCTTGCCGGCCCGCGGTCACGGCCTCGAAGGCCGCCTCGGCGCACAACATGCCGCTCTTGATGGCCGCGTGGCTGCCTTTGATGCGCGCGGCGTTCAGGAAGCCAGCGTCGCAGCCCACCAGGGCCCCGCCGGGGAACACGGTTTTGGGCAAAGCCTGTGGGGTGCCGTTGTTGAGCGCGCGGGCGCCGTAACCCAGCCGTTTGCCACCCTCGATGTGCGCTTTGATGCTGGGGTGGGTTTTCCAGCGCTGCATTTCTTCGAAGGGGCTGAGCCAGGGGTTTTGGTAGTCCAGGCCGACCACGTAACCCAAGGTGACCTTGTTACCCTCGAGGTGGTACAAAAAGCCCCCACCAAAAGCATCGTCCCCCAAGGGCCAGCCGGCGGTGTGCACCACCAAACCGGGCTTGGCCTTGTCGGCGGGGATTTCCCACAGCTCTTTGATGCCGATGGCAAAGGTTTGGGCGTCGGTGCCTGCGTCCAGCTGGTATTTGGCGATCAGTTGTTTGCCCAGGTGGCCGCGCGCGCCTTCGGCGAACACGGTGTATTTGGCGTGCAACTCCATGCCAATTTGGAAGCTGTCCATGGGCTCACCGTCTTTGCCGACACCCAGGTTGCCGGTGGCCACGCCTTTGACCGAGCCGTCGGCGTTGTAGAGTACCTCGGCGGCGGTGAAACCGGGGAAAATTTCCACGCCCAAAGCCTCGGCTTGTTCGCCCAGCCATTTGGTGACGGCACCCAAGCTGATCACGTAGCAACCGTCGTTGTGGAAGTTGCGTGGGATGAGCCAGTCGGGTGTGCGGGTGGCGCCGGTTTCGCTGAGCACCAGCAGGTCGTCGCCCGTCACGGGCTGGTTCAGGGGGGCGCCCAGCTCTTGCCAGTTGGGGAACAGCTCGGTGATGGCGCGCGGGTCCATGACCGCGCCCGACAGGATGTGCGCCCCGGGTTCAGAGCCTTTTTCCAGCACGCACACGCTGACGTCGTTGCCCTTGTCGGCGGCCAGTTGTTTCAGGCGGATGGCGGTGGCCAGGCCCGATGGCCCACCCCCCACGACCACCACGTCGTATTCCATGGCCTCTCGGGGGCCAAACTGTTCCAGGATCGCTTCGGGGGTCATGTGTTGTCTCTCGAGGGATGGGGTTGGAAAAAAGGGGGCACAGGCAAAAGCTTACAAGCAGCTGTCACCAAAGCGCCCGATTTTAGTGGGCGTTGGGGCATGGGGGCGGCACAATCTGTCGTCTGGGTTGCAAACAACAGGAGGCGCCATGGCGTATCAGATCGATTTGGCGGGCCGTGTGGCCCTGGTCACCGGGGCTTCCAGCGGGCTGGGGGCGCAGTTTGCGCGGGTGTTGGCCCGGGCGGGGGCGGCCGTGGTGCTGGCCAGCCGCCGCACCGACAAGCTACACGATTTGCGCGCCCACATCGAGGCCGAGGGGGGCGACGCCCACGTGGTGGCCCTGGACGTGACCGACGTGGACGCCATCAAAGCCGCGGTGGCCCATGCCGAGACCGAGGTGGGCCCCATCGACATCTTGGTGAACAACTCGGGGGTCAGCACCACCCAGCGCTTGCAAGACGTCACCGAAGCCGATTACGACTTCACCATGAACACCAACACCCGTGGGGCGTTTTTTGTGGCGCAGGCGGTGGGGCAGCGCATGCTGGCCCGGGCCAAGGGTGCAGCCCCCGGCACCTACGTGGGGGGGGCGCATCATCAACATCGCTAGCATGGCGGGGCTCAAGGTGTTGCCGCAGATCGGCGTGTACTGTATGAGCAAAGCTGCGGTGGTCCACATGACCAAGGCCATGGCGGTGGAGTGGGGCAAATACGGCATCAACGTGAACGCCATCTGCCCGGGTTACATCGACACCGAGATCAACCACCACCACTGGCAAACCGAGCAGGGCCAAAAGCTGGTGCAGATGCTGCCCCGCAAACGGGTGGGGCAGCCGCAAGACCTGGACGCGGTGCTGCTGATGCTGGCCAGCAACGAGAGCCATTTTGTCAACGGCGCGGTGATCGCGGCCGACGACGGTTTTGGCATTTGAAAGGGCGCCCGATGCGATTGGACCTGCCCACCGACAAAAAGCTGTTGCACACCATGACCGTGCCCATGCGGTGGGGTGACATGGACGCCATGGGCCACATCAACAACACCTTGTATTTCCGCTACATGGAGGTGGCGCGCCTGCAGTGGATGTTCGAGAGCGGTGTGCCCGCCAACCCCCAAGGGGTGGGGCCGGTGATCGCCAACGCGTTTTGCAACTTCATCCGGCAGTTCGAGTTCCCCGGCGAGGTGTTGGTGCGGACTTATGTGGGGGCTGTGGGGCGCAGCTCTTTTGACACCTACCATGAGATGTCCCGAACCGACGACCCCGACACCGTGTGCGCCAATGGCGGGGCCACGGTGGTGTGGGTGGACTTTCCGGCGCAGCGGTCGGTGCCGTTGCCGGACCCCTTGCGGGCGCTGTTGGGCTGATCCCGTGGCACCCAGCGGGTGCTTTTACAAACAGTTGTTGTGCTGTTTCCAGATCTGCTCGTGGCCCATGGCTTTGGCGAAGGCGGGCACTTGGCACCGTTCGGTGTCAGCGCTGGGTTGGCCACTTTGCCCTTTGAGGCCCATTTCTTCCACGGTGGCCATCTCGTCAAAACCTTTGAGGCCCACGGGTGCGGTGGACCGAACCCACTGCCCAGCCAACACCGCGTACCCTACAAACCCGGTCATCACCGCCACCTTGCCCCAGGGTACAGGGGCTTTGGCCTGTGTGGCAGGCACCTCGCACACCCCGCCTGGGCAGAACTGGGCCTGCTCTTTGGAAAACAGGTTGTACAGCTTGCAGCCCAGACAAATCCCAAAGGCGGTTTCAAAAAACATCAGCAGCAAACAAGCCCCACACACCAAGGCGTTGATAGGCCCTATGACCTGGTTGACGACCATGGTCCAAGCCATCACCAACCCCAACACAAGGCCCAGGCCCCAGGCGAACCGTTTTTGCGGAGCGCCCACCCAATCGGGGGTTTGGTGCCGGACCACCCAGCCGCCCACAATCATGCTGGGGGCGTACAAGGGATTGACAAACACCCGGATGGCCATGTCCAGCACAAACACCAGCACAAAAAACCGGGTGGGTTGGAAGTTGCCCAGCAACATGGCGTTGCTGAAAGACACAAAAGCGCCCACCAACAGCAAACCGGCCGCGGCCCGCACCGCGCGCTCGTTCATGACCTTGATGGGGTAACCCTCAACGTCTTGTCCAAATTCAAAAATCGCCATTGTTTTATACCCCTGGGGGTTTGTTTGAGGCGCTATTGAAACACCGTTTGGGCCATTTGTCGAGGGGGCTCAATGTGCCGCTGGTGGTTTCGGTTGGCGGCCCATCAGGTAAAACTCGGGGTTGGGTTGCATACCGCTGAAGCTGGCCATCCGGTTGGACAGGCCAAAAAACGCGGTGATGGCCGCGATGTCCCAGGCGTCTTCGTCGCTAAAGCCGTGCGCGTGCAGGGCGTCGATGTCCGCGTCTTCCACCAAGTGAGACTGGGTGCACACCTTCATCGCAAAATCCAGCATGGCCCGCTGGCGGGGGCTGATGTCGGCTTTGCGGTGGTTGATGGCCACCTGGTCGGCCACCAGGGGCTTTTTTTCGTAAATCCGCAAAATGGCACCGTGGGCCACCACACAGTACAGGCACTGGTTGGCCGCGCTGGTGGTGGTCACGATCATTTCCCGTTCGCCCTTGCTCAGGCCCGAGTCCTCTTTGAGCATGAGCGCGTCGTGGTAGGCAAAAAACGCCCGCCACTCTGCGGGGCGCCGGGCCAGGGCCAAAAACACGTTGGGCACAAAACCGGCCTTGTCCTGCACCTCCAGGATGCGGGCTTTGATGTCGTCGGGCAGGGTGTTCAGGTCCGGCAGGGGGTAGCGGTTGCTCATGGGGTCTCCTGTTGTGGTAGCGCCAGTTTACCGGGCGGGGTATGGGCCAACGGCCTACCGATTCAACCCGACACCAAACGCTGCACCAGTTCCAGGGTGCTGCCCGCCTGGTATTTGCGCAGCAGCCGGGCGCGGTGGATTTCTACGGTGCGGGGGCTGATGCCCAGCACTTTGCCGATGGCTTTGGCTGTCAGGCCTTTGGCGACCAAGGCCGCCACCTCGCGCTCGCGCCCCGTCAGCTCGGCCTTAACCGGGCGTGAAGCGCTCAGGTCTTCAAACGACCAGATGCCGGCGGCGTGGGGGTCTCGGTTGTCCAGCGAGCGCCCGGTCACGTGGCACCAGAAGGTTTGGCCTTGGTAACGGCCGCCCACCCGCCGCATGATGCGCTCGTCGGCGTAGTGGCCCGTGGCGTTCAGGATGGGGGCGATGCGCTCACCGGTGCGTTCGAACTCGTCGGCACTGGGGTACAACACCTGGAACGATTGGCCCACCAGGCCGGCGCGGTCGGCCCCAAACATCTGGCAGACCACCTGGTTGCAGTCCACGATGGTGCGGTGGCGTGACAACACCAAACCCACAGGCGCCATGTCAAAGGCCAATTGGTAGTCCACCACCGGTAGGTTGGGGTTGTTCGGGTTCTTCATTAGGCAATACTACGTATGCGGATACGTAGTATCGTACGGTTTTGTTCTTCCATCCAACCGGAGCGTGCAAACATGAACAAGGTGTATCCCAGCGCCGCCGAAGCCCTCAAGGGCGTGGTCGCCGACGGGCAACTGATAGCGGTGGGCGGTTTTGGCCTGTGCGGCATTCCCGAGGCCCTGATCGACGCCTTGCGCGACAGCG
>JBEBBB010000012.1:0-4048 GCA_041158605.1 Pseudomonadota bacterium | reverse complement strand
ATCTTTGGGTTGTTTTTTCTCAAAGGCTTCGATGGCCTTCAGGGCTTTGGCCGTGTCCCTGCGGGCCATGTGAGCGTTGATCAGGGCCAAGTCGGCAACGGTACCGGCATCGCCACTGGCGATGTCTTGCAGCTCGTTGAGCCCCTCGTTCCCGCCCGAAGCCATGAGACGGCTCAGGGCCAGAGACGTGCGCTTGGAGGCGTCTTTGGGGTCCAGTTTGGCAGCACGGGCGAAAAAGCCTTGGGCCTTGGCAAACTGGCCTTTTTGCATGTACACCTGCCCCGCCAAAGACACCAGCAAAGGGTCGGTGTCGTTGCGATCGATGTCGTCTGGCAAAGTGGCCAGGGCCTTGTCCAATTGCCCGGTGCGCAGGTAGGTGGACACCAATCCCCGGCGGGCTACCGCCAACTCAGGGGCAGCTTGAACGGCCTTGGCCAGCAAAGATTCGGCCTGAACCAGAGAATCGGACTGCAATTCGACAACACCCGCCAGCTCTTGGGCCAAGGGGCTGTTGGGTGACATGCGCAGCAGCTGCTGCGCCAGCTCACGGGCACCTTTGATGTCTTTTTTCTGCTGAGCCAATTGGGCTTGCAGGTACAGGGTATCGGGCTTGCCACCAGCCACTTTTTTGAGTGCTTCCAGGGCTTGCCCCGCTTCATCCAGTTGCCCCTGGCGCATCAAGGTGCGCACCACCGCCGCATGGCCTTGGGCGTAGTCGGGCTTGGTTTTGACCGAAGCGCGGTATGCCTCCAGCGCAGCAGGCACATCGTTGCGGCCGTACAGGTGGATGTCGCCCTGGAGTTTGAGCCCCTCTTCTGCGGCCTCAGAGCCCTTCGCCAAAGGGTCCAACACGGCCAAGGCACCCGCATAGTCTTTGGCACGGGTTTTGAGGCGGGCTTGTTCGATCAAGGCCGGCGCATGGTCGGGCTTGGCTTTGAGGGCGGCATCCACACTTCGGGCAGCCTCTGTGCCCTTGCCTTGGGCCAACCAAGCGGTCGCTTGGGTGGTGAGCACATCCGCCTGGGCTTTGGGGTCGGTCAAAGAGCGGCCCGCCAGCTCGTTCACCTCTTTGAACTTGCGCTGCACCAAGGCGGCCTTGGCCAACCAGGGCACCACCTCGTCGGCTTTGTAACCGGCGTCCAATGCTTTGCGCATTTCGGTTTCGGCGCCCACTGCATCACCCGTCAACAACAGCGACTTGCCCAACAAAAACCGCGTCTCTGGGGTGTCGGCCGCCTGCAAGGCGTTCTTCAGCTGGATGATGGCTGCGGCGTTGTCGTTTTTGGCTTGGAAGTCTTTGGCCTGAGCAACCAATTTGGCCGGGTCGTCGCCGCAGGCGGTCAACAAGGTGGCTAACACCAGCGCGGCTGGCAAGGCTTTCAGGGAAATTGCAGAGCGTTTCATTGCGGTTGGCCTTGTCAAAAATAGGTTACTTCAAGCCCAGCTTGTGCATCAAGTCGTACAGGGTGGGTCGGCTCACACCCAGCAGTTCGGCGGCCTTGACCACGTTGCCGTTGGTCCGGGCCATGGCGGCGATCACCGCGCGTTTTTCGGCCTCGTCGCGCACCGTGCGCAAATCCAGCGATTTGTCGAGCAGGTCGTCTTCGGCCCCGGGGGCGCTGAGGCCCACGTCATCGGGGGTGATCTGGTTGCCATCGGCCATGATGGTGGCGCGTTTGATGCAGTTTTCCAGCTCGCGGATGTTGCCTGGCCAGGGGTGGGCCTCGATGGCGCGCACAGCATCGTCGTTCAGCGACAGGCCCGCGCGGTTTTGCTCCTGGGCGAACCGCCGCACAAACGCGTGGGCCAACAAAGCCGGGTCGCCAAGGCGCGCGCGCAGCGGCGGGATGTTCACCACGATCTCGGCCAGGCGGTAGTACAGGTCTTCGCGGAACCGACCGTCACCGGTCAGGGCCTTCAAGTTCTGGTGGGTCGCGCACACAATGCGCACGTCTACCGGTATCTCTTGGCGCCCACCCACCCGCTCGATCACACGCTCTTGCAAAAACCGCAACAGTTTGGCCTGCAGCGGCATGGGCAGGTCACCGATTTCATCGAGCATCAGCGTGCCACCGTTGGCCATCTCGATTTTGCCCAGGGTGGTTTTGACCGCACCGGTGAAAGCGCCCTTTTCGTAGCCGAACAGCTCGCTTTCAAGCAGGTTCTCAGGGATGGCCGCGCAGTTGATGGCCACAAACTTTTCTTTTTTGCGGTTGGAGGACTGGTGCACCCCCCGCGCCAACACCTCTTTGCCGGTGCCGCTTTCGCCCAAGAGCATGACGGTGGCGTTGGTGTTGGCAACCTTTTCGATGGTGCGGCACACCTTGAGCATGTCGGGGTCGCGGGTCACCAAACCGGCCAGGGCATCGGGCTGGCGCATGGCCTGCAACCGTTTGTTTTCGGCCTGCAACTCGTGCAGGCGGAAAGCCCGGTCCACGGTCAGGTTCAGGATTTCAGGCTCGAAGGGTTTGGCCAAAAAGTCGTAGGCCCCCATGGCCACGGCTTTGAGCGCGTTTTCCTGACCGTTTTGGCCGGTCAACACAATGACCTTGGTGTCGGGCTCTGCGGCCAGGATTTGCTCCAGCAGCTTGAAGCCCTCGGTCGTGCCATCGGCATCGGGTGGCAGACCCAAATCCATGGTCACCACCACTGGCCCATGGCGGCGCAGTTGCACCAACGCGGTCTCGCGGTCCGGGGCGGTCACCGATTCGAACTGGTCCAAAGACCATTTGATCTGTTTTTGCAGGGCCGGATCGTCTTCCACGATCAACAGCGTGTTCTTTTCCGAACTCATTCGTCTTCCAGTCTGTGGAGGTCTGATGCCTGAAACGTCTCGATCAAGGGCAGAAGCAAGGTCACCACGGTGCCCACGCCCACGTCGCTTTTGACGCTGATCTTGCCCCCCAATTCCTGCACGTATTGGAAACTTTCGTAAGCGCCTATGCCCATGCCGGCGGACTTGGTGGTCTGGAAGGGCTTGAACAAGCGCGTTTCGATGAACTCCTGGGTCATGCCTTGCCCATTGTCGCCGACTTCGACCCTGGCGTGGCTGCCATAACGGTCAACTTTCACCCAGACCCGGCCTTGGTTGCCGTCGGTGGCGTCCAGGGCGTTGTGCACCAGATGCCCCACCACCCTTTCCATGCGCTCGGGCTGCCCCCGGGTGGCCACGTGGGGGTTCACATCCAGCTCCACCAACCGCCCCCGTTTGGCGGCGGCCTGCACCAGCGCATCGGCAATCGGGGCCAAGTCCACCCCCACAGCCGAACCAGAAGGGGTTGCACCTTCACGCAATTGCAGCATCAGCTGGCGCATGCGCTCCAGGGAGTTTTCAACCGTCATGAGCATGTCGGCTTGGAACTCGGGGTTGTTGCGCAAGCGTTTGGCGTTTTTGACCATCAGCGACAACTGCGTCACGATGTTTTTGAGGTCGTGGACCACAAAGGCGGACATCTTGCTGAAGGCCTCGAATTTGCGCGATTCCAGCAAGGCTTCGGTGGCTTGCATTTGCCCCAAAAAACTGGCGGCTTGGCGGCCTGCGGTTTTGAGCAAATCGTTGACCTCCCAATTCACATCCACCGGCGTGCGGGGGCTGGCCAAGACCACAAAACCCAACAAATCGTTACCCAGCCACAAAGGCACCAACAGCCATGCCTGGGGGTAACGGGCCAACCAGGCCGGCAATCGCAAGTGTTCGTAACGACCGGGGTAAGCGCGGTACTCCTCCAGGTTCAACACCCAGCTTTTTTGCTGCATAAAGGCCACCAACGCCGAATCCGTGGGTTCGGTCTCGGGGGTGTGGGGCATGTTCCAGCGGGCCACTTGGCGGTACACCCCGTCACCTGGGCGGGTCAACCACAACAAGCCCGCGGGGCTCTCCAGCATATCGGCCAGCCCCCGGATCACATTGGGCCCCATTTCACTGGGCTCGGTGTGGCTGGACAAGGTGTGGGTGAACTTGAGCCACTCTTCCCGGTAATCAAAACGGTAGCGGAAAAAATGTTTGCCCAAAAACACGCGCAAACGCGCGCGCACAGACCCCGACACC
>JBEBBB010000011.1:0-6523 GCA_041158605.1 Pseudomonadota bacterium | reverse complement strand
AGAGCAGTGCCAGCGCGAAGGGGTGGTTGATTTTGGGGAACTGATGTTGCGCAGCTACGAACTGCTGCGCGACAACGACCCGGTCCGCGAGCACTACCAGAGGCGCTTCCGGCACATTTTGATCGATGAGTTTCAGGACACCAACAGGCTGCAATACGCGTGGCTCAAGCAGCTGGCCGGCAGCGACCCAGGCGGTCGTTTTGTACCGGGGGGGAACGCGGTGCTGGCGGTGGGTGACGACGACCAAAGCATCTATGCTTTCCGCGGCGCCCGTGTCGGGAACATGGCCGATTTTGTTCGGGAGTTCGGTGTGCAACACCAGATCAAGCTGGAACAAAACTACCGCAGCCACGGGCATATCCTTGACGCTGCCAACCAGCTGATAGACCACAACCGGCACCGCTTGGGCAAAAACCTGCGCACCGACCAAGGTGCGGGTGAGCCCATTCGGGTCATGGAAGCCCCTACCGATTTTGCCGAGGCGCAGTGGCTGGTGGACGAGTTGCGCCAGTTGGTGAAAAACGATGGTTTTGAGCGCCAGGAGGTGGCGGTGCTGTACCGCAGCAACGCCCAAAGCCGGGTGGTTGAAACCGCTTTGTTCAACGCGGGTGTGCCCTACCGGGTGTATGGTGGTTTGCGCTTTTTTGAGCGGGCCGAGATCAAACACGCGTTGGCCTATTTGCGTTTGTTGGACAACCCCAGCGATGACACCAGTTTTTTGCGGGTCGTGAATTTCCCACCGCGTGGCATCGGCGCCCGAACCCTTGAAAACCTACAAGATGCGGCGCGGGCCTCGGCCTCCTCTTTGCACGGTGCGGTGTCTGCCATGTCGGGCAAAGCCGGTGTGAACCTGGCGGCGTTTGTGGCCAAAATCGATGTGATGCGCGAACAAACCGAGGGCAAAACCCTGCGCGAGATCGTTGACCTGGTGTTGCAACACAGCGGCCTTATGGAGCACTACCGTGCCGACCGGGACGGTGCGGACCGGGTCGAGAACTTGGAAGAACTGGTCAACGCCGCTGACAGTTTTGTCATGCAAGAGGGGTTTGGCCGCGACGCTGTGGCGCTGCCCGTGGACGAAACCGCAGCGGTGGTGGCCGATACCGGCGAGACCCTCAGCCCGCTGGTGGCGTTTTTGACCCATGCCTCGCTGGAGTCGGGCGACAACCAAGCCCAGGCGGGTGAAGACGCGGTGCAACTCATGACCGTGCATGCGGCCAAAGGCCTGGAGTTTGATGCGGTGTTTATCACCGGCCTGGAAGAGGGCTTGTTTCCCCATGAAAACGCGATGAGCGACGTGGACGGCTTGGAGGAAGAGCGGCGCTTGATGTATGTGGCCATCACCCGGGCCCGCAAACGCCTGTACCTCAGCCACGCCCAGACCCGCATGTTGCATGGCCAGACCCGGTACAACCCCCGCAGCCGTTTTTTGGACGAGTTGCCTGAAGCCTCGCTCAAATGGTTGTCGCCTCCATTGGCACCCATGAATCCGATGTCGGCGGGTGGCGGTTGGTGGGGTGCGGGCGGGGGCGGTTCGGTTGGTCGGTCGGCCCAGCCCGCGTGGGGGCGCAGCGGCCTGGCCACACCTAACACCCCTTCCGTCTCAGCCGTACCGGTGCAAAAACAAACCCCTGCACACGGCATCCGGGCCGGGCAGGGGGTGTTTCACGCCAAGTTTGGCGAAGGCCGTGTGGTGACCGTGGAGGGCTCGGGTGATGACGCCCGGGCACAGGTCAACTTCCCCCGCCACGGGACCAAGTGGTTGGCGCTGGCGGTGGCCAAGCTGACCCCCTTATGAAGCCAGGCAGGCACCTCAGGTACCGATCACACCACCGTCGTTTTTGGTGATCACGATGGTGGCCGAGCGGGGGCGTTTGCCTGGGCCATAACCGGCATTTGTAGGCCATTGGCTCTCGTAACGGTCGGGGGTACCCACATCCGCCATTTTGGTGTTTTCGCCCGGGTGTTGGATGTTCACAAAAATGGCCCTGCCGTCTGGGGTTTCACAGATGCCGGTGATCTCCGCGCCTTTGGGGCCGACCAGAAACCGCTTGAAGGACGCAGGCGTGGGCGCTTTGCCCACAGCAGTTTCAACCTGGCGGCTACCGTGTTGCAGCATGACCTTGTTCCCATCGCCCACTTGGCCGGGCAGGGCAGCCAGCAACATGCAGTTGGTTTGGTCGGTGTAGGCCCCGTCGTCGGTTTGGATCCAGCAGATGCCCGTCGCGGGGCTGAACACCAAGCCATCTGGCGAGGACAAATCGTTCTCCTCGGTCAACGCCGACAAGTTAACCGTGCCCTTGTCGGCACCGGCCTCTGCGGCAAACAGGTACACATCCCAGCGGAATTGTTGTGCTGTGGGTTGGGGTTCGGCCAGTCGAACGATGTGGCCGTTGACGTTGCCTTTTTGCTCTTTGCCAGCTTTCAGGTCGGTGTAGGCGCGGGGGTTGGCGGCATCTGCGCTGGCGCCGGTGCGGTTGCTGTTGTTGGTCAGGGTGATGTAGACCTCGCCGTTGCGGGGGTTCACGCCAGCCCATTCGGGGCGGTCCATTTTGGTGGCGCCCACCGCATCGGCGGCCAAGCGGGTGAACACCACCACATCCGCGTTGTCTTTGAATTCGAAATACGAGCTGTTGGCAATGACCGGGTTGTTGACAGACAGCTCCAGCCATTCACCGGTGCCATCGTCCTTGAAGCGGGCCACAAACAGTGTGCCTTGGTTCAGGTACTTGTCGCCTGTTGCAAGGCGGTCGGTGGGGTTGGCGTCCTTGGGGTCCCATTTGGCATCGGACACAAATTTGTAGATGTACTCGCCGCGGGCGTCGTCACCCATGTAGACCACCACGGGCTGGCCGGCCGCCACCCGGGCAAACGTGGCGTTTTCGTGGCCCATGCGGCCCAGCGCTGTGCGTTTGCGCAGGGCACGGGTTTTATTGTAGGGGTCGAGCTCGACCACATACCCGAAGGTGTTCATTTCGTTGCGGTAGTCGGCCTGGGCGTTGGCACCCACCGCACCGTTGTTCCAGCGGACAAAACGGTCTTCGCTGCCCGCACTTTCCCAGCCGTGGCGGCTGGCGGCACCCGCTTTGCGGCCGTAGCGGTTCAAGGCTTGAACCTGCTTGTCGGTTTTGCCCCGGCGCTCGTCGTCTTTGGCGTCACGGAAAAAGTACCCGAACCAGTTTTCTTCACCCGAGACATAGGTGCCCCAGGGGGTTTTACCGGTGCCACAGTTGTTGATGGTGCCGCGTGCCCGGGTGCCATCGGCGCTGTAGCGTGTGACGAGGTGGGCGCTGCCACGCGCTGGTCCGTGGATCTCGGCTTCAGAGAGGGGTGTGATGCGGCGGTTGTAGGCCGATGCTGCTTGGTAGGCCCAACCGGTGCCCTGGCGGCGCACCTCCACCACGGACAGGCCGTGGATCATCATCTCTTTATCGGCTTCGGCGGCGGGGCGGGGCAAGGTGGCTTTGCCCCCGTCACCGTGGATAAAAAAGGAGGTCAACTTTTCGTCGGTGGTGGCCTCGTGGTTCATGGCCAGCAGGCCCCGGCTGGTGAACGTGCCCGAAGGCTGGTTCTGGCCGTCCAGGCCAAACCATTCCACACCATCATGATGGTCCCCGGCACGGTTGCCGAAATCGGTGTCGCTGCCATCGTTGCGGTAAGCGCCGGTGCCAGCGGTCAAGGGGTCACCCAGCGCGTACAGCACCTGTGCGGTGTAGCCCTCGGGCACCACCACGCGGTCTGCGGTGTGTTTGGCCACCGCTTTGAAACCCAGGGTGCTTACGGGGGCGGAAACGCCGCCTGAGGTGGTGGCACAGCCGCCCAAAGCGGCGGCCCCTGCCAAGGCCGAGCCCCCCCGCAGCAACCCACGGCGGCTCAGGCGTTGGCCCAGCACCTCATCGATGTGGGGGTTGGTGGTGCGGTTGGAGTCTTCGATGTTGAACACATCGGCAGGGCGGCTCGGGGTGTGGGGCACGGTGGTCCTCGGGTTGTGGTGAAAACCCAAGGATGGCAAGCAGGTGTGAAAAAACCGTGACGGTTTGGTGGCGTTTGGATGACGCCACTCAGATGGACGAGGCCGTGCTGTCTGCTGCGCTGTCTCCGGCCACAAAGCTGTCCCGGAAAGTGAAATACAAAGAGGTCAAGAACATCGACGCCAGCACCAATGCCACGGGCGCCACCACCCAACTGAAGGCCTGCGGCCCTCCGAGCAGGGTGCTCAACAAACCAGTGGTGAAGCTGGTGGCCACAAACAACACCAACCAACCCAGGCCGTACACCACCAAGGCGGCTTTGTTGCGCCAGCATGCCATCCAACTGAAAAACAGGCTTTTGACCGGCGTGACGCCGTGCCAGTGCACCAGGGCGGGGGCGTGCCAAAACAGCAATGCCAGCGGCAGGTACAGGGCCATGGCCAACCACATCGCGCTTTGAAAGGCGGGGCTTCTGAGGGTTTCAACCGGCACCGCCTGACCGGTCAGGTACAGCTTGGCGAAGTCGCCCCCATCGACCAGTGCGGTCAAACCCATGATGGCCAAAAACCCTACCGCGTAAAACACCCCCAGCACCCACATGGCCCGCATGCGGTCTTTGCCCGCGCGGAAAGCGCTGGCCAGCACCAAGGGCATCGGAAAACGCCCTTCACTGGCTTGTAGTGCCGCAGCCATCAGGCCCAGGCTGGCCGCTGGGAGCAGCATCAGGGCCAGTGCGGTACCGAATAGGGGCACCATGGACGCAACGGACAACACCCCGATGAACAACAAAAACAGGCCCCCCATGGCCAGGGGTTGGCGCACAAAAGTTTGTACCCCGAGCTTGACCCAGAGCAGACCGGTGCGTGCCGGAACGGGGTTGAGCTTCATACCGCTTGCAGGCGTGCCCGCAACACGCGCTCAAAGTGGGTGGGGTCGTGGGGTTTGAGCATGGCCGCATTGCGGGGCAGGTACCAGTCCCACAGCCGCGACACCCAAAACCGCAAAGCACCCGCGCGGAGCATGCCTGGCCACAAAGCCCGTTCGGCTGCCGTCAGGGGACGGACACTGGCATAAGCCTGCAGCATGGCAGCGACCCGGTCTGCCACTTGGTGCCCTGTGTCCAGGTTGATACACCAGTCGTTCACACAGACCGCCAAGTCAAAGACCCAATGGTCCCAACCAGCGAAATAAAAGTCGAAAAACCCGCTGAGTTGCCCCTCGTGGAACATCACGTTGTCGCGGAACAGGTCTGCGTGCACCGGACCCCGAGGCAACGCGGCATAGGCGGGTGAGGCCGCAATGTGGTTTTGGTAGGCCAACTCGGCACGCAGCAAGGCCGCCTGGTCTGGCCCCACATGGGGCAGCACCACGGGTATGGTGTCGTTCCACCAGGCCAGACCCCGCAGGTTGGGTTGTTCGCGGTTGTAGTCTTGGCCGGCCAGGTGCATGCGGGCCAACATGGCACCCACCTGGGCGCACTGGTCGGCGTTGGGGGCCAACTCGCTGCGCCCCTGCAAGCGGTTCACCACCGCTGCGGGTTTGCCTTTGAGTTTGTGCAGCAACTGGCCCTTGCTGTCGGGGGCGGGATCCGGAACGGGGATGCCTTTGCCCGCCAGGTGTTTCATCAGGTGCAGGTAAAACGGCAGTTGCTCAAATGTGAGCCGTTCAAACAGGGTCAAGACCAGGTCGTGGCGCTGCCCATCCCTCTCGGTGCTGACAAAATAATTGGTGTTTTCAATGCCACCGGCAGCGCCTTCCAAGTGGGTCAGTTCACCCAAGTTGAGGGCGCGCAGGAACGGGGCGGCTTCCCGGGTGGAAACCTCGGTAAAAACAGCCATGGGTCAGAACCGCAAGACCCGCCAGGCGCTGCGGCCGCCGTTGCCGCTGGGCTGCCCCATGTTGTCCGCCGCTGCAGGACCGCCAACGGGTTGAACGTGGTAACCCGGTACGCGGGAATTGGTTTCCACCTCGATGCTGCGGGTTTCACCGCCCACGCGGACCTCTTCGATGCGGCTGCCCGAATCGTGGTGGGTGATGCGTTGGGCGTTTTGTTCGATGGCCGTAGAACGGGTTGCCGGTGTGGAGTCGGTAGGGGCTGCTGGGGCTTGTGCGGTGGCAGCGCCCAGCCAAAGGCAGGCCAGTGCAGTGAAAAGGCGGGGCAGGCGGTTCATACGGCCAATTGTAGGGCTAGCGGGCTGGGTGGTGTGTAGGGCGGTGCGTCGTGGGCGTGGTCTTTGGCCCGACAATGCAGGGCATGACACACCCAACGCCCAAGCTGGTCCTGGTGGACGGCTCCAGCTACCTGTACCGCGCTTACCACGCCATGCCCGATTTGCGTGCCCGGCCCGGCGACCCCAACAGCCCTGCCACCGGGGCTATTCGGGGCATGATCAACATGATGCAGTCCTTACAAAAGGACCACCCTGCCAGCCATGTGGCCTGTGTGTTTGATGCCTCTGGCCCCACCTTCCGAGACGCCCTCTACCCAGCGTACAAGGCCCAGCGCAGCCCGATGCCCGATGACCTCCGGGCCCAAATTGCGCCCATCCACG
>JBEBBB010000010.1:0-4147 GCA_041158605.1 Pseudomonadota bacterium | reverse complement strand
AGGGGGTCGTGCCGGGCCATTTCGCTCAAACGGTCCAGCTCTTGTTGCAGCCGTGCGATTTCGATTTCGGCCTCGGTGGTGCGGTCGCGCAGCTGGTTCAGTTCTTCGGTGGCGCGCCGGGTGTCCAAGGCCATGGAGCGTGAGGCTTGTATGGCCTCTTGCAACACCGGGGTGATTTCAGTCAGGTCGTGGGCGTCTTCCAGTTGCCGGGCGCATTTTTCAATTTTGGCGCTGAACTGGCCGCTGTCCTCGGTCATGCGGGACAAACGGTCGATGAAGCTGGCCAAGGCCGCCTTGATTTGTGCTTGCGCTTCCAGGGTTCGGGCTTTGGCTTCGGATTGTTTGTGGATCACGTCCTTTAAACGCGATTGCAGCTCTTCGAGGCGCCGGGCGTTCAAGGGTGGGGTGGCAGCTTGCATCAGTGCGTCCATCTGGCCCCGGATCCACGGGTTGTCTTGGCTGAGTTCGCCGATGTTGTCGAACATCAAACGCATCAACCCCAGCAGGGTTTCGCGCACCAGGTTTTGCTCCTCGGCCACAAACGACAGGCGGAAGGCAAAGTTGGCCATGTGCTTGCGCAGCGCGGCCGTTTCGGGCTGGGGCGAGCGCAGCAGGTTGACCAGGTCTTGCCCCTGTTCTGCGAGTTTGGCATCGTCGTTGCCGACCGCAGGCAAGGTGTGGTCCACCACCCGGGCCACCTGTTCCAGCAGGTCGGCTGGCAGGCCTGGGGTGGTTGGGGTTGTGGTGTGGTGGGCCGGTGTGGCCAGGCCACCTGCGGGTCGCACCGGGGCTGGCCCCAAACTGGCATAGGCCACCAACGCTGTTTGCAAGGCTTCCCAGTTGTGCTGGTTAACCGCCG
This sequence comes from Pseudomonadota bacterium, assembly GCA_041158605.1. Lineage (GTDB taxonomy): Bacteria > Pseudomonadota > Gammaproteobacteria > Burkholderiales > Burkholderiaceae_C > JBEBBB01. Next base: position 3,288 of record JBEBBB010000010.1, on the reverse strand, counting down.
ATTCGATTTGGTTTTTAAGCCGTTGCTGGCCGGGCGAGCGATCGGGCAGGTCTTGGGCGATGCGGCGCAACTGCTCCAAGGGGAAGGGCCGCAACGGCCGGGTTCCCGCGATCTCGTGGTAAGCGGCTTGGTAGTTGTCGGGGGTCGGGGGCAGTTTGTTGGCGGTCAGGTGCTTGACCGCTTCCCGGGCTATCTCGTGGGGCGTGCGTGCAACCATGGTGGGGAAGAGGGCGCCAGTATCAAAGCTGCCATCTTACGCCATCACCAGGCCCACGAAGCCCCGGGCCTAGGCCTTATTTCGGGGGCAAGCGGATGGCCCCATCCAAACGGATCACCTCGCCATTGAGCATGTCGTTTTCGATGATGTGGCGGGCCAGTCGGGCGTAGTCCTGGGGTGTCCCCAGCCGGCTGGGGAAAGGGACGCTGGCAGCCAGCGCGTCTTGCACAGCTTGGGGCATGCCAAACAACATGGGGGTGCCAAAAATCCCGGGGGCGATGGTCATGTTTCGGATGCCGTTGCGGGCCAGGTCGCGCGCAATGGGCAGGGTCATGCCGACCACCCCTCCCTTGGAGGCGGCGTAGGCCGCCTGGCCGATCTGTCCATCGTATGCGGCGACACTGGCCGTGGAGATGATGACGCCCCGTTCCCCGGTGGGCTCAGGCTCGTTGTTGGACATGGCTTCTGCGGCCAGGCGGATCATGTTGAACGTGCCCACCAAATTGACCATGATGGTTTTGGTGTACAGCCCCAGGTTGTGGGCGCCGTTTTTGCCCACGGTTTTTTCTGCGGGTGCGATGCCCGCGCAGTTGACCAAACCCCGCAAGGGGCCCCACGCCGTGGCGGCGGCTACAGCGGCTTGTCCATCTGCCTCGTTGCTCACGTCACAGCGGACAAAGCGGCCCCCGATTTCTGTGGCCACAGCGGTGCCTTTTTCGGCCTGCATATCGGCCACGATCACCTGGCCGCCTTGTGCTGCCAACATGCGGGCGGTGCCCTCGCCGAGGCCCGATGCACCACCGGTCACGATAAAAACCTTGCCTGCGATATCCATGGTTGCTCCTGCTTTAAATTGACGTTAACGTAAACGTCAATTATCGGCGACAAAAAAGCCCACACAAGGTGGGCCGTTGTACGGGTTTTCGCGGGGTTTATTTGTAGCCCACGCGGTCCAGCATTTGCTGGACTTTGGTCATGTTTTTGGCGACCACGCCCAGGGGGATTTGCTCTGCCTTGAAGTTGTCACCTCCCATGGCTTTGAGGGCTGCGTTATCGATTTTGTAGCCTTTTAAGGCGGCAAATTCGTTGTTGCCGTTGGCGAAATAGTCTTGTGCGTACGGGCTGGCCAGGTACTCCATAAAAGCCACTGCGTTGGCCATGTTTTTGGCGTGGCGGGCGATGCCTGCACCCGCGATGTTCAGGTGGGTGCCGCTGGTGCTTTGGTTGGGAAATACCACGCGCACCTTTTCCATGGTGCTGCGGTCTTCGGGTTTGCCCGATTTCAACAGGCGAGCGGCATAGTAGGTGTTGGTCAGGGCAACGCCACACTCACCAGACGCCACCGCTTTGATCTGGTCGGTGTCGCCCCCCTTCGGATCGCGGGCCATGTTGGCCACCAGGCCTTTCAGCCAGGCTTCGCCCTTGTCGTCCCCCAAGCGCTCCACCACGGTGGCAAACAGTGACAGGTTGTAGGGGTGTGAGCCCGAACGGGTGCACAACAGGCCCTTGAGTTTGGGGTCGGCCAGTTGTTCGTAAGTGGCCACATCGGCGGCCTTGACCCGCAGTGGGTCGTACACCACCACCCGGGCGCGTGTGGAAAAGCCGGTCCAGGTCACCCCCTCGGCGGTGGGTGTGGCGCGCAGGTTGGTGGGGATGGCCGCATCCAATTTGGTGGATTTGAAAGGTTTGAACAGTCCCAGCGCATCTGCGTTGGCCATGCGGGCGGCATCCACCAGCAAAATCACGTCGGCCGGGGAGGCTGCGCCCTCTGCGCGCAAGCGGGCGACAATACCGGCGTCATCGGCATCCACCCGGTTGATTTTGATGCCCGTGGTGCGGGTGAATTCGGCGTACATCGCTTCATCGGTTTGGTAGTGCCGGGCCGAATAAAGGTTCAGCACCTTGTCTTGGGCTTGAGCGGCCAGGCCGCTCAGGGCGGCCATCAACAAGGTGGCTGTGCGCAGGGTTTTGAAGAAGGTCATGGTGTTTGGCACGGTGTAACAGTGCCTGTATATTAACACCAATGCGAATCATTCTTGTTAAATAAACACTCTTGGGGTATGTGTCAAAAACTTTTGAAGGCCTTTTGGGGTTGTGCGGCGCGGGCCCGGTGGGGGTTGTGGCTGGGGTTGTTGGGCATGGGCTTGTTGTCGGCCTGTTCGGTGCTGCCCAGCGACCCCGTGCCTGCCACGTCCCCACCGCCAGTGGTGGTGTCGGTCGAGCCCCCGCCGACGCGGGCACCCCGTATCGGTCTGGCCTTGGGAGGGGGCGCCGCCAGAGGGTTCGCCCATGTGGGGGTTATTCAGGTGCTGGAGAGCCACGGCATCCGGCCCGACGTGGTGGTGGGTACTTCAGCCGGTAGTTTGGTGGCCGCTTTGTACGCCAGTGGCAAATCCCCGGCGGCATTGGAGCGCGCCGCCCTGGACATGGAAGAGGCCACCATTGCCGACTGGACACTCCCGCTGTTCAGCCGGGGGGTGTTGAGGGGCGAGGCCTTGGCGCGGTACGTCAACCAGCAGGTGGGGGGGAGGTTGCTGCAGGACATGGCCCTGCCTTTGGGCATTGTCGCGACCGATTTGTCGACCGGGGCTGCGGTGCTGTTTCAGCGGGGTGACACGGGCACAGCGGTGCGCGCTTCCAGCGCCGTGCCGGGGGTGTTTTTGCCCGTGAACATTTCGGGGCGTGACCACGTGGACGGTGGCCTGGTGGCCCCGGTGCCGGTGCGCCAGGCGCGGGAGATGGGGGCCGAGTTTGTGATCGCGGTGGACATTTCCAGCGCCCCGGAGGGGCAAGCCACCACCGATGCGGTTCGGGTGATGTTGCAGACCTTCACCATCATGGGGCAGAGCATCAACCGCTACGCCCTGACCGAGGCCGATTGGGTGGTGCGGCCCGCATTGGCCGGCGTGGGCAGTGCCGATTTTGCCGCCCGCCAGCGGTCCATGGTGGCGGGCCGTCAGGCCATGGAAGCTGCGCTGCCGGCTTTGAAGGCCAAGCTGTTGTTGGCGCGCAGGCCTTTGAATGGGCGTTGATGGGGGTGTGGGTTGGGGTTGCACACGTTCCTCCCTGGC
>JBEBBB010000009.1:0-3625 GCA_041158605.1 Pseudomonadota bacterium | reverse complement strand
GACCTGATTGCCCGCGAAATTCCCCGCTGGCGCGAGGTGGTGAAGGCGAGTGGGATGAAGCTGGATTGAGGCGAACCCGGCCAGCGCCTGCCGCCCGGCAGGCCCGCCTTGGCTGATGTGTCAGGCCTCAGGGCCCCAAGGGGTGTATTTGACGATCAACGCCGTGCTGATGCCATAAACCGCCATGCCTGCGCTGACCAGCGCAAAAATCGCCCAGGCGGGGGCTTGCCAGTGCGCCAGCAAAGCGCCACCGGCCGCGACCACCACCAGGCGCAACGTGCCCGCCAAAACCGGGCCAACCGCCTTGCCCGCCCCAAGCGACGAGAAATAGAGCGACAAACCCAAACCAAAAAAGCCGTAACTCGGGCCCGCCCACAGGAAGTAGCTTTGGGCGGACTGCATCACAGACGCGTCTTGCGTGTACATCTGGGTCCACAGGTCTGGTGCCACCGTCACCACAAAGCCCAAGGCCCCCAAAATCACGGCGGCCAAGGCCGCTGCGGTCCAGGCGGCGCGGCGCGCTCGGGCCACCAACCCGGCCCCCATGGCCATGCCCACCAACGGCACCGACGCCACGCCCACCGCAAAGGCAATGGGCACCAGCAGAAACTCCAGGCGCGTTCCAATGCCGTAGCCCGCCAGGGCATCCATGCCGAAAGCCGCCACCAATTTGGTGAGCACCAAAATGGTCAGCACGGTCTGAAACGGCGAGATGCAGGCCACCGCGCCCACCCGAAGAATTTCATGCAGTTCCGCGCGGCGGATCGGTGTGTGGCGCACATCCAACCCCACCTTCGCACGGCCAGAGGCCAGGTAAAACCAAAGGTAGGCCGCACCACCGGCATAGGCCAGCACACTGCCCAAGGCCACGCCATGCATGGCAAGCCGGGGAAACGGCCCCCAGCCCAGTCCGAACGCCCCGCCCAGCGCCACTTGCGCCAACGCCACGGTGAACAGCACGGCCGAAGGCACCTTCATGTTTCCGCTGCCCCGAATGACCGAGGCCAGCGTGTTCACAACCCAAACAAACACCGACCCCAGAAACGCCACCTCCGAGTAGGCCAGCGCCTGCGCCAAGGCCTCTCCGGTGCCGCCCAAGGCGACGAGAAACACCGGCCCAAACGCCTCCATCAGCCCCATGTAGATCAAGCCGATGGACACACCGATCCACAAGGCGTGAACCACCAAGGCATTGGCCCGTGCCGTGTCCCCAGCCCCCAATGCGCGACTCACGGCCGATGACACGCCACCCCCCATGGCACCGGCCGACAACATCATTTGCAGCATCACAAAGGGAAAAATCAAAGCCATGCCCGCGAGCGCGGGTGCCCCGAAGCTCCCGACATAACTCGTCTCGGCGATGGCTGCCAAAGCCGTCGCCAACATGGCGCCCATGTTGGGCAACGCAAATCGCAACAACTTGGGCAGGATGGGGCCGCTCAGCAACGCACTGGTTGGGGGTGCCGCGGCCACTGGGGCGTTGGCCGAACCGGGGGTGGACATGGGGTGGTTCACAGCAAGGCCATTGCACCGTCAATCAAGGCATGCAATTGCGCCACCTGGCCACTGCCCAGCCGCTGGTTGAGCCCGTCTTGTGCCACGCGCCACAGGCGCTGCGCCTCTTGGCGTTTGGCCCGGCCGGCATCGGTGATTTGAACGAGTCGGCTGCGTGAATCCACACCCGCAGAAACCGTGACCCAGCCCGCCTCCACCAGCGGCTTGAGGTTTCGTGTGAGGGTGGAGGCGTCCATTTTGATGTGGGCGGCAAGGTCGGATGGCCGCAATGGCCCCAGCTTGACCACGTGGGACAGCAGCGAGTACTGGGTGGTTTTCAGACCGGCCTTGGCAAGCTCGGTGTCGTAGTGCTGCGCCACACGGCGCATGAATTGCCGCAGCTTCAAGTTGGTACACCCTTGGGGAGGGGCGGGTGGTGTGGGGGTTGTGTCCATCGTTCAATTGTATCTGCAATGCTTGCATATGCAATTAATTGAGGGCATGGCTGAAACTGCCAGACAAGGTCGTCTGTTTGCCCACGCGGGGGCGGCTGGTGGCTCAGTTGGTCGGGGCAGGGGCGGGCGGCAAAACAATGACAGTTCCACCTTCACCGGTTTTGCCAGTGGTGCCTGTGGCGCCGGTTTTGCCTGTTTCGCCGGTGCTGCCCGTTTCACCTTGCCAGCCAGTGGCGCCTTGCCCGCCCTGAGAGCCCGTGGCCCCTGTTGCCCCAGCGGCACCCGTGGCGCCTGCCGCACCGGTTGGGCCCGCAGGACCAGGCACGGCAACCGGTACCGGGGCTGGCACATTGACCACCGTGGGGCGGTCGCAAGCCGCCAGGCCCACGCTGGCCAAAAGGGCTGAGATCAAAAGAGTGTGTTTCATGGTGTTGACCTGTAAATCTGCAGCGTAGAGGCCGACCGCTGCCGCCACCGTTCGCTGGCGAACGGTGGCGCACCGTGGGTTGCCACAGCATGGTTTTTTTCAGGAAAAGCCATGATCCAAATTCACAACGCCGTTTTAATTAGCGATTTGTTTGCGCAGCTGGGGCTGCCCGACGATGCCGCCAGCATTGCCCATTTCGTGGCCACCCACCGTGCCGCGTCTGCCTGCGTGAGGTTGCCTGACGCCCCGTATTGGACGCAGGCGCAAGCCGGGTTTCTCAGGGAGTCGTTGTTGCAAGACGCCGACTGGTGCGCCCCGGTGGACCAGCTCAGCCAAGCCTTGCAGGGGGCAACCCCACCGGGCTGCTGTGGCCCTTTCCCCCGCAAATTGGCATAGCAGCCAGACTGCGAACGCAAACAGCCTTTGGGTTCGCAGACGCACAGACCCCGGCATGGGCGCCACCTAACGTGGCACCAGTTCCCCGCTGAATGGCCCCACCGAACCGGGGCTGGCCCTGCGGGGGGCTGACACCTCTCATTCACCGACACCTGGAGCACCCATGTCATCCAACTACCTCACCCGCGACAACTTCGGCATGTACAACCAAAGCACCGACGGCCCCGGCCCCACGCTCATGGGGGCTGACACCCTGCTGGGCAACGACGTTTACAACAACCAGGGCGACAGCTTGGGCGACATCAAGGAAATCATGATCGACATGGCTTCCGGCGACGTTTGCTATGCGGTGCTGGCCTTTGGTGGGCTGATGGGCATGGGTGGCAAGCTCTTTGCCGTGCCGTGGAAAGCCCTGAGCCTGGACACCGTGAACAAGCGCTTCACCCTCAACGTCAGCAAAGAAGCGCTGAAAGGGGCCCCCGGGTTCAACAAAGACAACTGGCCCTCCATGTCTGACAAAACATGGGCGGGCACCGTGCACAAGTTTTATGACTCGCCCGTCAGCCTGTCTTGACGGCCTATCTCCACAGCCCGTTGATGCTGTGACCGAAGTGCGCAAACCCAAGGAACACACACATGCTTCAAACCATTGCCATCGTCCTGCTGGTGCTCTGGCTGCTGGGCTTGGTCACGTCCACCGCGTTGGGGGGATTCATCCACGTGCTGCTGGTGGTCGCCGTCGTGCTTTTTTTGCTGCGCTTCATCCGCTGAACGCCATCCCCGGTGCGCTGGCACGGCGCCGAGGATGGGGCGTGATCACCCCAAATGACCCCAAAGCGCATCACCGCTGCCT
>JBEBBB010000008.1:0-3132 GCA_041158605.1 Pseudomonadota bacterium | reverse complement strand
CGGGTGGCGCGGCCCAAGGTGCTTTTGGCACCCGCTGCGTCACCCGTGGCCAGTTGGGCGCGGGCATAGGCCAACTGCGTGTCCATGTCTTCGGGTGCTCGGCCAGCGGCTGCTTTGGCGGCCTCCAAGGCCTTGTCGGGCTGTTGGTAGCGCAGGTGCACATCCACCAAGGCCAGGCCCCAGCGCAGGTCTTTGGGCTGGGCGGCGTCACGGGCCTTTTCCAACCACCGCACGGCCTCGCCCCGGTCGCCTTTGCGGTCGGCCACCACTGCCATTTGCGCCAAGGCCTCGGTGTTGCGGGCGTCTTGCCGCAACATCTCGGTCAGGCGCTGGGCGGCCGCTTCGGTGGCGCCGGTTTGCAGGTCCAAGCGGGCCAGGTTGAGCTGGGCTTGGGCCAAGTTGGGGCTGAGTTTGATGGCGCGCTCAAACGCCGACCGGGCCGCAGCGGCATCGCCCCGTTGGCTTTGCACCATGCCCAACAGGTTTTGGAAGGCGGGGTTGTCGGGCTGTTGTTTGACCATGGTCTGCACCACGGGCAAGGCCTTGTTGGGTGCACCACTGCTCAAATAAGACTGCACCAAGGCCACACCTGCGGCGGTTTGTTTGGGGTCTTTTTTGAAGGCGGTTTCCAACTCGGCCACCCCGTTGGCGGCTTGGCCACTACCAATCAGGCCCAGGCCCAAAGCGGTGCGAAAAGACGGGTCGTCTTTGGTTTTGAGAGCCTCTTGCACCAGCTGCGTGGCTTTGGCGGGTTGGCCTTGCGCCATGTAAGCCGAGGCCAGCAGGGTCATGGCCTGGCCATCACCCGGGCGGGCTTTCAGGTAACCCTCCAGCACCGTGACGGCCTGGGCCGATTGTTTTTCGGCCAGGTACAAACGGGCCAACAACTTGGCGGGAGGGCTGTTGGGCTGCACCAACTGGAAGGCCTCCAGGTAGGCTTTGGCCTTTTCGTTGCCGCCCAAGCCGTAGTGGGCCAAGCCGTTCAGCATCAACCACTGCGGCCGGTGGCGGATATAGGCCATGGGCAGGGGGTCAACTATGGCGGTGACCTCTTGCAGCGCTTTTTTCGACTCATCTGCCTTGCCCTGCTGTTCCAGCAACAAGGCCCGCAGGTAAGCGGCCCGGGGCTCTTTGGGCGACGCCACCTCCAGCGTTTTCAGATCAGCCGCCACCTTGTCGGGTTGGCGCAGGTCCATATGCAAACCAGCCCGGGCGACCAGGGCTTCGGCGTGTTTGGCGTCCAGAGCCAGCACCTTGTCGTAGGCGGCCATGGCGGCTTTTAAGTCGCCCTGCACATGCAACACCGAGCCTTTTTGGTAATGGGCTTCGGCGTCGTTGGGGTTGATGGCCAGCGCGCGGTCCACCGCCGCCATGCCTTCGCGGAACAGTCGGGCGCGGATGCGGATGGACACCTCGGCCAACCACGCCCGCGCGTTGCTGGGGTTGATGGCCCGCGCCTCTTCGATCAGGCGCAAGGCCAGGTTGGGGTTGCCCAAATCGGCTTGCGCTGCAGCGCGCTGCAGCAGCAGGTCTTGTTGCACGCCCGCTGGCAAACCCTGCGGGCTGAAGGTGGCGCTTTCAAGCACCTCTTTTTGCCGCCCCTGTGCCAACAGCGCTTGGGCCAGCGGCACCACCACCTCGGCCTTGTTCACGCCCAGTTTGATGGCCTCGTTAAAAGCCACCTCGGCCGCAGACACATCACCCGTTTCCAGCAGCGCTTTGCCCAACAACACCTGCACCGGCAGCATGCGCTGGTCGATTTGCAAGGCGTTTTTCAGCTGGATGATGGCACCGGGCAGGTCCTTTTTTTCGTAACGGACCAGGGCGTCTTCGTAAAAACGGGCGGCTTTGGGGTCGGCTTGCGCCCACAGGGCGGTGGGCGCGGCCCACAGCGTGGCGGCCAGGGCCAAACCCAGCAGGGGTGCGGTCAGGGGGCGTTGAAACGTCATATCCCCCTATTTTCACCGTTTCACGTCGGCCCTGTCCACGGCCCTGTCGGCCGCCCTGCCGGCTGCCATCTCCCGCGCCTGTTGCCCCAGGGTGGCCAACGCCTCGCGTTCGGTATCACCCCAGGGCCCGGCAAAACTCAAACGCAGGCAGTGGTTGTAGCGGTCAGACGCCGAAAACAAAGCACCTGGCCCAAAGGTGATGCCCAAGGGCGCGGTGCGGTGGAACAAGGCCATGGTGTCGCTGCCCTGCGGCAGCTCCAGCCAGAGCGTGTAGCCCGCGCTGGGGTCGCTGACCCGGGTGCCCGCTGGGAAGTGGGTGCGGATCAGGTCGCGGGCCTGGGCCAGCCGCTGCTGCATCAGGTTGGACAGGCGGCGCATGCGGGCTTCGTACCCCCCCTGGCTCAACAAATCGGCCAAGGCCAGCTCCAGCACCATGTTGGTGGGCATACCTTGCACCCGCTTGTGGGTGGCCACCTGGTCGTGCCAACGGCCCGCTTCCACCCAACCCAAGCGGATACCCGGCGCCAGCGTTTTGGAGAACGATCCACAGAGCATCACGTCCCCCGCGGTGTCAAAGGCCTTGGCGGCCTTGCGGCGCTCGTCCGCGGCCATCAGGTCGTTGAACACCACGTCTTCGATCAAGGGCACCCCCTTGTCGGCCAGCAAACGCACCAAGGCGCGTTTGTCTGCGTGCGACATGGCGGCACCCAAGGGGTTGGACAAGGTGGGCACGGCCAGCACGGCCTTGACCGGCTGGGTGTCCAGTGCCAACTGCAGGGCCTGCAACGAAATGCCCGTGCGCGGGTGGGTGGGGATCTCCAGCACCCGCAGGTTCAAAGACTCCAGCAGGTCCAAAAAACCAAAGTGGGTGGGCGATTCCAAAGCCACCACGTCACCGGGTTTGGTCACCGCCCGCAGACACAGCGCCACGGCCTGGGTGCAGCTGGCCGTGACCACGATGTTGTCGGCCCGGAGCTGGCAGCCCAGGTGGAGGGCGCGGCGGGCCACCGCTTCGCACAGGGCCGGCGAGCCCGGTGAATCGCGGTACTCGATCAAGCTGCGCCGGTGCACCCGCGCGGCGCGGGCCACGGCCACGCGCACACGTTCTTCGTCAAAAAACAGGGGGTCTTTCGGGCAGGCGCCCCCAAAACTCACGCTTTCACCGTCGGCGCGCTGCACCGCG
>JBEBBB010000007.1:0-10601 GCA_041158605.1 Pseudomonadota bacterium | reverse complement strand
TGCAGCGCGCGGGCGCGGTTGGTCCACAGCACAGGGTGCCTCGGGCTCAGGGCCAGTGCTTGGTCGTATTGGGCCAAGGCCTCTTCAGCGCGCCCCAGGGCTTGCAGCACGTTGGCCCGGTTCGCTTGGAGGGTCAGGTCGTTGGGGGTTTGTGCCAAACCTTCTTCGAAACACGCCAGGGCCTCTTCCAGCCGCTCCAGCTGCTTGAGCAGCAAGCCCAGGTTGTTTCGAAGGTCGGCGTCTTGGGGGTGGATGACCAGCCCTTGTCGGTACAGCCGGACCGCTTCGTCGGTTTGGCCCAGCTGCTGAAGGTTGTATGCCAAGTTGTTGAGCGCGGAGGCGTTGCCAGGTTGCAAAGCCACGGCCCGCCGCATCAACCCTGTGGCCACGTGCAAACGACCGGTCTGCGATTCGATCAGCGCCAGGTTGTTGAGCGCGTCAAAGGCGGTGGGAGCGCTTTGTAAAACCGCCTCGTAAAGGGATTTGGCGGTGTCCAGGGCGCCTTGGCTGTGGCAGTGGATGGCCAGCTGCAACTGCTGCTGGACCTGGGGCGGTAGCGGTGGGTTCAACGGTCGGGCTCCGGGCGTGGTGGTCAAGGCGGTCAGTGCCGCCAAGCCCTATTGTCACGCTGTTGTAGGGTGTCTCACGCGCCGTCGGCGCTGGCGCTCCAGCGGTTGTCCCAGCCAGGAGGCTCCCCACTGTTTTGCAGGTGGTTCAGGTCGCGCCGGTCGCGCTTGGTGGGACGGCCCTGTTGGATGGCGTGCGCCGGCTCGGGGGCCAGGCGCCGCTGTTCGGCTTGTGCCTGGCGCGCGGCCACCGAGGCCGGGGTTTCGGTGTAGAGCAGGGCGGCCTGTGGAGCGGGCCCGCGGGCCCCGCTCAAGGCTTGCACAACCACCTCCCGGTCGGCGTACCCGGTGCGCAGGGTGATGGTGTCGCCCACGCGGGGCTCCCTTGAGGCTTTGGCCACCGCGCCATTCACCCGCACCCGGCCTTTGTTGATCTCGTCCGCGGCCAGGCTGCGGGTTTTGAAAAAACGCGCCGCCCACAACCACTTGTCGAGGCGGATTTTGGTGTCGGCTGTGTCGGCATGTCCCATAGGGCAACACGGTAACATGTCCCCATGCCTGCCGACAACCGCCTGCCCCGTGACGCCCAAAGCATTTTGGAGCTGGCCGCTCGCTCTTTGTTTCGCGTGTTTGCCAACGCCAGCGAAGGGATGTTGCTGGTGGACCGGCAAGCCCGGGTGGTGTGGATCAACGACCAGTACCGGCGTTTTTTGCCTGCCTTGGGTTTTGAGCGCGAAACCGATTTTGTCGGGCACCCCGTGTCGTCGGTGGTGCAAAACACCCAAATGCACCGGGTGCTGGAAACCGGTCAGCCCATCCTGATCGATTTGTTGAGCAACAAAGCCGGCACGTTTGTGGTCAGCCGCATCCCCCTCAAAGACGCGGATGGCGAGGTGATGGGGGCCCTGGGCATTGTGTTGTTCGACCACCCAGAGACCACGCTGCAGCCCCTGATCAACAAGTTCGCCAACCTGCAGCAAGACCTGGACGACGCCCGCCGTGAATTGGCCCGCCAGCGCCGCAGCAAGTACACCTTGGTCAGCTTTATCGGGCGCAGCCCCGCCGCCCAAGCGGTCAAGCGCCAGGCCCACCGCGCGGCCTTGTCGTCCAGCCCCGTGTTGTTGCTGGGTGAAACCGGTACCGGCAAGGAGCTGTTGGCCCACGCCATCCACGCCGCGTCAGGCCGCGCGGCCAAGCCCTTTGTGGGGGTGAACATCGCTGCGGTGCCCGATACCTTGCTGGAAGCCGAATTTTTTGGTGTGGCACCTGGGGCCTACACCGGGGCCGACCGCAAAGGCCGCGATGGCAAGTTCAAACTGGCGGATGGCGGCACGCTGTTTTTGGACGAGGTGGGTGATATGCCCATGGCGGTCCAGGTCAAGCTGTTGCGGGCCTTGCAAGAAGGCGAAATCGAACCTTTGGGTTCCAACCAGGTGGTGCCCTTTGACGTGCGGGTGGTGGCGGCCACCTCGCGCGATTTGCCGCAGTTGGTGCGCGAGGGCCGGTTCCGCGAGGACCTGTACTACCGCTTGCACGTGTTGCCCATACGGGTGCCCCCCCTGCGGGAGCGCCGCAGCGACATCCCCTTGTTGACCGAAACCTTGTGCGAAGACCTGGCCACCCGCAGCGGTATGCCCCCCTTTGAGACCACCCCAGAGGCCTTGGCCCTGCTGGAGGCCCAGCACTGGCGGGGCAATATCCGCGAGTTGCGCAACGTGTTGGAGCAGGTGGCTTTGCGCAACGACGACAACCGCATCGACGCCGCCGGTGTGGCGGCGGTGCTTCGCGACACCGCCGCAGGCCTGGTCGAGGCGCCGGTGCCCACAGCGCCCGCCAGCCCACCAGGGGCGGTGGACCTGTCTGTGCCGTTGTCGGCGCAGGTGGCAGACCTGGAGACCCGCGCCATGCGGGCGGCCCTGGCCCAGACCGGTGGCAACAAGGTGGCTGCTGCCCGGCTGTTGGGCATGTCCCGGGCCTCTTTTTACGACAAATGGAAACGCTGGCCCGCATTGTCTGAAAAATAGACAGCTGTATTTTTTATAGACATTTGGTTTGATGATTTGACTGAATTTCAGACATTTTTAGGGTGTTTGAAAAAAATTCCTATATCCATCAATGGTTTATGGGCTGGCACACAAATCGCTAAAGATGGTGCAGCGCCTGCCGCTGTTTGCCACCATTCAGGAGACACCCATGACCCGTACCACCCGCCGTTTGGCGGTTATCGCTCTGGCTTGCACCGCTGTGCTGGCCCATGCGCAATCGAACAAAGACATCCGCATCGCCCACATCCACAGCAAAACCGGCCCGCTGGAGGCCTATGCCAAACAAACCCATGTGGGTTTGATGATGGGCTTGAGCTACGCCACCGGCGGTTCGATGGCCATCAATGGCCGCAAGATCGTGGTCCTTGAAAAAGACGACCAGGGCAAGCCCGATGTGGGCAAAAGCCTGTTGGCTGCCGCTTACGCAGACGACAAGGTGGACTTGGCGATAGGCCCCACCGCGTCGCCCGTGGCCTTGGCCATGTTGCCGGTCGCCGAGGAGTACCGCAAGGTCCTGATCGTGGAGCCGGCCGTGGCCGACTCCATCACCGGTGACAAGTGGAACCGTTACATCTTCCGCACGGGCCGCAACAGCAGCCAAGACGCGGCCGCCAACGCCATCGCGCTGGACCAGCCGGGCAACGTGATCGCCACCCTGGCCGTGGACAACGCCTTTGGCCGTGACGGTGTGAAGGCGGCCAAAGACTTTATCAAGAAGGCCAAGGTGGTCCACGAGGAGTACCTGCCCCAAAGCACCACCGACTTCACCGCCGGCTTGTTGCGCATTGTGGACAAGCTCAAAGACCAGCCTGGCCGCAAATTCATTTCTGTGAGCTGGTCGGGTGCCCCCACACCGTTTCCGAAAATTGCTGAGATGGACCTGAAGGGCCGTTACGGGATAGACCTGGCCACGGGTGGCAACATCCTGCCTGCCATGGTGGCTTACAAGCAGTTCCCGGGCATGGAAGGGGCCTTGTACTACTACTTTGGCATTCCCAAAAACCCAGCCAACGACGCGATGGTGGCCGAGCACTACCGCCAGTTCAAAACCCCGCCCGATTTCTTCACCGCAGGTGGTTTTTCCGCGGCCATGGCCGTGGTCACCGCCCTGAAAAAAACCAACGGCGACACCAACACCGAGAAGCTGATCACCACCATGGAGGGCATGTCCTTTGACACGCCCAAAGGCAAGATGACCTTCCGCAAAGAAGACCACCAGGCCATGCAGTCCATGTACCACTTCAAGATCAAGGTGGACCCTGCCTTCAACTGGGGTGTGCCCGAGCTGGTCCGCGAGATCAAGCCCGAGGACATGAACATCCCCATCCGCAACAAGCGCTGATCCCCTGACCGACACGCCCCGCCATGCGGGGCGCTCTACCATGCTGCAGACCCAAGACCTCACGGTCCGCTTTGGCGGACACGTGGCGGTCAATGCCGTCTCGTGCGCGTTCGCGCCGGGCACATTGACCGCCATCGTCGGCCCCAACGGGGCGGGCAAAACCACCTACTTCAACCTGATCTCTGGGCAGATCAAGGCCAGCGCTGGCCGGGTCAGCTTGGACGGGCGTGACCTGACCGCGCTGGCAGCGCCCGAGCGCACCCGGGCGGGCCTGGGGCGCGCGTTCCAGCTAACCAACCTGTTTCCACAGCTGTCGGTGCTGGAAAACGTGCGCTTGGCCGTGCAAGCACGGGCGGGTGCCGGTTTGGACCTGTGGCGCATTTGGAGCGACCGGCGCGACCTGCTGCAAAAGGCCGAGGCCGTGTTGGAAGCGGTGGCCCTGGCCGACAAGCGGCACGAAAAAGCCGCCAGCCTGCCCCACGGTGACCAGCGCAAGCTGGAGGTGGGCATCTTGATGGCCCTGGAACCCCAGGTGTTCATGTTTGACGAGCCCACCGCGGGCATGAGCGTGGACGAGGTGCCCGTGATCCTGAACCTGATCCGGCAACTCAAAGCCGACAAGACCAAAACCATCCTGTTGGTGGAGCACAAAATGGACGTGGTGCGCGAGTTGTCCGACCGCATCATCGTGTTGCACAACGGCGAGTTGGTGGCCGATGGCGAACCCGAGGCCGTGATCGCCTCACCAGTGGTGCAACAAGCCTACCTGGGCGTGAGCCCCAGCCCGCAGGAGGCCGCCGCATGACCACACCGACCCAACCCTTGCTCACCCTCGAGGGGGTGCACACCCACATCGGGGCGTACCACATCCTGCATGGCGTGGACCTAGTGGTGCCAGCCAACCAACTCACCATGTTGCTGGGCCGCAATGGTGCTGGCAAAACCACCACCTTGCGCACCATCATGGGCCTGTGGCAGGCCAGTGCCGGGCGCATCACCTTGGGTGGTGCCGATATCACGGCCCGTTCCACACCGCACATCGCCACGTCTGGGGTGGCCTACGTGCCCGAGAACATGGGCATTTTTTCAGACCTGTCCGTCAAGGAAAACATGCTGCTGGCGGCCCGTGGTGCGCGGTCTGTGGACCAGATCGACACCCAGCGGTTGGAGTGGATTTTCGAGATGTTCCCGGCCATGAAGAAGTTTTGGAGCCACCCGGCGGGCAAGTTGTCGGGCGGCCAAAAACAGATGTTGGCGGTGTCCAGGGCCATCATCGAGCCCCGGCAGTTGCTGCTGATCGACGAGCCCAGCAAAGGCCTGGCCCCGGCCATCATCCAAAACATGATCGCGGCGTTCAAAGCCCTCAAAGAGGCCCAGACCACCATCTTGTTGGTGGAGCAAAACTTCAACTTCGCCCGCCAGTTGGGTGACCAGGTGGCTGTCATGGACGACGGCCGCGTGGTCCACAGCGGGACCATGGCCGAGTTGGCCGACGACCAAGCCCTGCAAGCCCGTTTGCTGGGCCTCTCACTGGGAGCGCACCAATGAAAGATTTTGACTGGAAGCCCCTGTTGTTGGTGCCGGTTCTGATGCTTGTGGCGCTGCCGCTGATCGGCAGCCCCTCCACCTGGGTCACCCTCACCGTGGCCGGCCTGGCCATGGGCTTGATTGTGTTTGTGATCGCCTCTGGCCTGACCCTGGTGTTTGGCCTGATGGACGTGCTCAACTTCGGCCACGGGGTGTTCATCGCCTTGGGGGCGTTTGTCGCGGTGTCCGTCATGGGCAGCATGGGTGCCTACGCCGGGGCCGACAGCTTCTGGCTCAACATGGTCGCGCTGGTGCCGGCCATGCTGGTGGCCATGGCGGTGGCCGGGGCTTTGGGCCTGGTGTTTGAGCGCTACATCGTGCGCCCGGTGTACGGCCAGCACCTCAAGCAAATCCTGATCACCATGGGCGGCATGATCATCGGCGAGGAGCTGATCAAGGTGGTCTGGGGGCCGCAGCAGATCGCTTTGCCTTTGCCCGAGTCTTTGCGCGGGGTGTTTTTGTGGGGCGATGCCGCGGTTGAAAAGTACCGGGTGTTGTCGGTTGTGATCGGCTTGGCCGTGTTTGCCGCCATGGCCTGGACCCTGAACCGCACCAAGGTGGGTTTGTTGATCCGCGCCGGTGTGCAAGACCGTGAAATGGTCGAGTCCCTGGGGTACCGCATCAAGCGCCTGTTTGTGGGGGTGTTTGTGGCCGGCAGCGCCCTGGCCGGGTTGGGCGGCGTGATGTGGGGCCTGTTCCAACAAAGCGTAACCCCGCAGATGGGCGCGCAAGTCAACGTGTTGATCTTCATCGTCATCATCATCGGCGGTCTGGGTTCCACCTTGGGCGCACTGATAGGTGCACTGCTGGTGGGCTTGATGGCCAACTACACCGGTTTTTTGGTGCCCAAGGTGGCCCTGTTTTCCAACATCGCGCTCATGGTCGCCATTTTGTTGTGGCGCCCCCAGGGTGTGTACCCGGTCACCAACCGCTGAAAGGGGGCTTGAGATGTTCCAACGTTTGTTGTCCAACGACCTGCCCCGCAGCCGCCTGCTGAGCGCCACGCTGGTGCTGCTGGTGCTGGGTTTGGCGTTTGCGCCTTTTCTGTTCCCGGGCGTGAAGGCCCTCAACGTGGCCGCCAAGGTGCTGGTGTTTGTGGCCCTGGTTGTCAGCTTTGACCTGTTGCTGGGTTACACCGGCATCGTCAGTTTTGCGCACACCATGTTTTTTGGCATTGGGGCTTACGGCGTGGCCGTGGCCCTCAATGGCATGGGGCCCACTTGGTTGGCCATAGGCGTGGGCGTGGCGTCGGCCCTGGTCCTGTCGTTGATGTTGTCCCTGTTGATCGGGCTGTTCTCGCTGCGGGTGCGGGCCATCTTTTTCGCCATGATCACCTTGGCGGTGGCTTCGGCGTTTTTGACCCTGGCGTCGCAGCTGTCCGACATCACCGGTGGTGAAGACGGCCTGACCTTCCGTGTGCCCGAGCTGTTGTCGCCGGGGTTCACCTTGGTGGACGACGACTGGCAAGGGCCTTTTGGCCCTGTGGCCTTGAACGGGCGTTTTGTCACCTACTACCTGTTGTTTGGCGTGGTCACGGCCATGTTTTTGGTGATGTTGCGCATCGTCAACTCGCCCTTTGGCCGGGTGTTGCAGGCCATCCGGGAAAACGATTTCCGTGCCGAAGCCCTGGGCTACCGCACCGTGGTGTACCGCACCTTGTCGAACGTGATTTCTGCGGCCTTTGCCACACTGGCCGGTTGCCTGTTGGCCTTGTGGTTGCGCTACAACGGGCCCGACACCTCGCTCTCGTTCGAGATCATGCTCGACATCCTGCTGATCGTGGTGATCGGGGGCATGGGCACCCTCTATGGCGCCATCATCGGCAGCGTGCTGTTTTTGTTGGCTCAAAGTTATTTGCAAGACCTGTTGCGTTGGGTGGGCGAGGCTGCACAAGGGGTGCCTTTGGTGCCTGACCTGTTCACCCCGGACCGGTGGTTGCTGTGGTTGGGGGTTTTGTTTGTGCTGTCGGTGTACCACTTTCCCACAGGGATCGTCGGCCGTTTGCGGGAGCGCGCTGCAGCGAACCAGGCAGGGGGGCGGCCATGAGCACCCCCACCTCCCACTACCTGCGTTGTGCAGGCCGCGAAATCCACTACACCGAGTGGGGCACCGAACACACCGAGGTGGTGATCGCTTGGCACGGGCTGGCGCGCACCGGCCGCGACATGGACGACATCGCCGAGGTGCTGTCCAGCCGTTACCGGGTGATCTGTCCTGACACCATCGGCCGTGGCCTGAGCCAGTGGAGCCCGCTGCCGGCCCAAGAGTATTGCCTGGCGTTTTACGCCCAACTGGCCACGTCTTTGGTCGACCAGTTGGGGCTGGCCCGTTTCCACTGGCTGGGCACCTCCATGGGCGGGGCCATCGGCATGGTGTGCGCGGCAGGGCCGTTGCAGGGGCGGGTGCAGCGCTTGGTGTTGAACGACATTGGGCCCTCCCTCGCGGCACCGGCTTTGGAGCGTATCCGCACCTATGCGGGCAGCCCTGCGGCTTTTGACACGGTGGGTGATCTGGAAACCTACTTCCGCACCGTGTACAAGCCCTATGGGGTTTTGACAGACGCCCAGTGGCGCCGCCTGGCCGAAACCTCCACCCGCCGCTTGCCGGACGGCCGTGTCACCCCGCACTACGACCCGGCCATGGTGCAGCAGTTTGTACACCACCCCCACGATTACGAGCTGTGGGACACCTACGACCGCATCGACGTGCCGGTGTTGTGCCTGCGGGGGGCCGACTCCGACCTGTTGTTGGCCGACACCGCCGAGGCCATGCGCGACCGTGGGCCCAGGGCCCTGGTGGTGACCGTGCCCGGTTGTGGGCACGCACCAGCGCTCAACGTGCCAGCACAAATCGAGCTGGTGCAGCGGTTTTTGGCGGGGTGAACGTCCGCCAGCCTTGCTGGTAGATACAAAAAGGGTTGTGCGCTATCCTGGGCCGGGCAACTATTGTTTTGATAGTTTATATAAAACACACTTTTGTTTTTATAAACATAAACTATCGAAACACCAACCCCACAGGAGATCACCATGTCCAGTACCGGCCAATGCCCCGTGATGCACGGCGCCAATTCCAGCCAAGGCCACGCCAACCAAGCGCAAGCCTGGTGGCCCAACGCCCTCAACCTCGACATCCTGCACCAACACGACAGCAAGACCAACCCGCTGAAAGGCATCAACTACCGTGAAGAGTTGAAAAAGCTGGACGTGGCGGCCCTCAAAAAAGACCTGACGGAGCTGATGACGAGCAGCCAGCCTTGGTGGCCGGCCGATTGGGGCCACTATGGCGGTTTGATGATCCGCATGGCCTGGCACGCCGCCGGTTCCTACCGGGTGGCCGATGGCCGCGGTGGTGCTGGCACCGGCAACCAGCGCTTCGCCCCGCTGAACTCCTGGCCCGACAACGGCAACCTGGACAAGGCCCGCCGCCTCTTGTGGCCCATCAAGAAAAAACACGGCAACCAGGTCAGCTGGGCCGATCTCATTATCCTGGCTGGCAACGTGGCCTACGAGTCCATGGGGTTCAAAACCTTTGGTTTTGCCTTTGGCCGCGAAGACATCTGGCACCCCGAAAAAGACACGTACTGGGGGTCTGAGAAGGCGTGGTTGGCCCCATCTGGGAGTGAAGGCAGCCGCTACAGCGGTGAACGCGACCTGGAAAACCCCCTGGCCGCCGTGATGATGGGGCTGATTTACGTCAACCCCGAGGGCGTGGACGGCCAACCCGACCCCCTAAAAACTGCAAAAGACATGCGTGTGACCTTTGCCCGCATGGCCATGAACGACGAAGAAACCGTGGCCCTGACGGCCGGTGGCCACACCGTGGGCAAAGCGCACGGCAACGGCAGCGCGGCCAACTTGGGCCCCGCCCCTGAGGGCGCGGACATCGAAGAGCAGGGTTTCGGTTGGCAAAACCACCAAACGCGCGGTGTGGGCAGAGACACCGTGACCAGCGGTGTGGAAGGCGCCTGGACCACCCACCCCACACAGTGGGACAACGGCTACTTCAAATTGTTGCTGGGTTACGAGTGGGAGCTCACCAAAAGCCCTGCTGGCGCTCACCAATACCAGCCCATCAACATCCGTCCCGAAGACATGCCTGTGGATGTGGAAGACCCCTCCATTCGCTGCATGCCCGTGATGACCGATGCCGACATGGCACTCAAGGTGGACCCCGACTACCGGGTCATTTCGGAGCGTTTTGCCGCCGACCAAGCCTACTTCGACGAGGTGTTTGCCCGGGCTTGGTTCAAGCTGACCCACCGCGACATGGGCCCCAAGGCCCGCTACTTCGGGCCAGAGGTGCCTGCTGAAGACCTGATCTGGCAAGACCCCATTCCAGCAGGCAACAAAGGGTATGACACCGGGGCTGTCAAAGCGCAGATCGCCGCTGCAGGACTGAGCGTGGCCGAGATGGTCGCCACCGCCTGGGACAGCGCCCGCACCTTCCGCGGGTCCGACTTCCGTGGCGGTGCAAACGGTGCACGCATCCGCTTGGCGCCACAAAAGGACTGGGAAGGCAACGAGCCTGCCCGTTTGGCGAAGGTGCTCGCGGTCTACGAGAAGATTGCCGCCGCCACCGGTGCCAGTGTGGCCGACGTCATCGTACTGGGTGGCAATGTGGGTGTGGAGCAGGCTGCCAAGGCGGCAGGGTTCAACGTCAGCGTGCCTTTCACGCCTGGCCGTGGCGACGCCACACCAGCGCAGACCGATGCCGAATCGTTTGATGTGCTGGAGCCCGTGGCGGATGGTTTCCGCAATTGGCAACAGAAGCACTTCGTGGTGAAGCCCGAGGAAATGTTGTTGGACCGGGCCCAGTTGATGGGGCTGACAGCGGCCGAGATGACCGTGCTGTTGGGCGGTATGCGGGTGATGGGTACCAACCACGGCGGAACCGCGCATGGCGTGTTCACCGAGAAGGTGGGGGCGCTGAGCAATGACTTTTTTGTCAACCTCACCGACATGTCCTACAGCTGGAAGCCCACGGGCCGCAACAGCTATGACATCGTGGACCGTGCCAGCGGTGACACCCGTTGGACGGCGACACGCGTGGACCTGGTGTTCG
>JBEBBB010000006.1:0-4084 GCA_041158605.1 Pseudomonadota bacterium | reverse complement strand
CGCCACCACCGGGGTGCGGCCCATGCCACCACCCACCAGCACCTTGAAGCCCAGTTCACCGCCGCTGTTCTTGACCAGCTGCAGGCCCACATCGTGCCAGTGTGTGGCGGCGCGGTCTTCTTGGGCGCCGGTGATGGCGATCTTGAACTTGCGGGGCAAGAAGGCGAACTCGGGGTGCAGGGTGCTCCACTGGCGCAGGATTTCCGCGTAAGGGCGGGGGTCGGCCACCTCGTCGACCGCCACACCAGCCAGGGCGTCGGTGGTGATGTTGCGGATGCAGTTGCCGCTGGTTTGGATACCGTGCATGTCCACCGTGGCCAGCAGGTCCATCACGTCGGCGGCGCTGCTCATGGGGATCCAGTTGTACTGGACGTTCTGGCGGGTGGTGAAGTGGGCGTAACCGGTGGGCAGGCGGCTGGCGATGGCTTTGCCGTCGCGCAGTTGGATGCTGCCCAGCTTGTTTTGGGCGGCCACGGCACCGTCAAACACGGCGGCGCTGGGTTGGTCGTACTCGCGGGCGATACGGGCCAGCACGCGCACCTGCGCGGTGGACAGCTCGCCGTACGGCACGGCCACGCGCAGCATGGGGGCGTGGCGCTGGATGTACCAGCCGTTTTGCAGGCGCAGGGGTTTGAACTCGTCGCCGCCCAGGGTGCCGGCTTGCCAACGCGTCACCTGGTCACGGAATTGCGCGGCGCGCTGGCGCACAAACTGGCGGTCAAAATCGGTGTACTGGTACATGGTGTGTGCTCAAAAAATCAGATGGCCATCAGCTTGGTGCCGGCGTAGGCCAGCAAGACCGACAACATCGAGCGCAGCAGGCGCTCGGGGGCTTTGTGGATGAGGCGCGAACCCAGCCAAATGCCGGGCAAAGAGCCCGCCAACAGCTTGGCCAGCAGGTCCCAATCGACCGACCCCAACGACGCGTGGCCCAGGCCCGCCACCAGCGTGAGGGGCACGGCGTAAGCGATGTCGGCGGCCACGATGCGGGGCAGGGGCAGCAGGGGGAACATGATGATCAGCGCGGTGACGCCGATGGCCCCAGCGCCCACCGAGGTGAGGGTGACCAGGGTGCCAATGACGGCACCAAAGGCCACGGGCAGGGCCCAGTGGCGGGGGCGTGTGGCCTCGGGGCCCAGGGCCGCTAGGGTGGCCTGGGTGGTTTGGCGCCCGCGCAGGGCTTTGTACAGCACGGCGGCGGCGGTGAGCAGCAAGGCCACGCCCAGGGTGGTGGTCATGGTTTTTTGCACCGCCGGGCTGGCCGGGCCCACGGTGTGCAGAACGTACAAGGTGGCCAGCGCGGCCGGCAGGCTGCCAGCGCACAACTGGCCCACCACCCGCCAGGGCACCAGGCGTTGTTTCATCAGGCTCACGGTGCCGCCGGCCTTGGTGACGGCCGCGAACAGCAGGTCGGTGCCCACCGCCAGGTAAGGCTTGACCCCGAACGCAAAAATCAGGATGGGGGTCATGAGCGAGCCGCCACCCACGCCGGTCAACCCGACGATGAGACCCACCACAAAACCGGCCACCACAAAGGCAATATCGTGCATGGGGCCGGACTGTAGGGGTTCTCTACATAAATACAAACTACATTTTTCTTCTTTTAATATGACCTTGATTTATATAAGGTAGGGTCTTTACGGTTTTGGAGCCACCCACCGCCGGGCCAACAGCGCTTGCGCCAAAGAGCGGGTCACAGGCCAGGGCTCGCCCAGCCATTCCGCCGCCAACACCTCGGCACACAACACCGACAGGGTCAAACCCCTGGCCCCCATGCCCACCGACACGTGCAGGCCCGGCCAGCGCTCAGGGTCGGGGGCGCCCACCACCGGCAGCCGGTCGGGCACCGTGCACCGGACCCCGGCCCAGCCCTGGGCTTGCGCAAAGGCCGTTGCCATGGGGCCGGACAAGTGGGGCAACAGCCGGCCCAAGCGCTGGTGGTTGGCCTGGTGGTCCTCGCTGCGCAGCGTGGTTTGGGTGTTGCCGCGTTCAAAGGTTGAGCCCAGCAACCAACACGGCTGGTTGTCGGGGCCCGGAGCGCCCACCACCAAGCTGCCATGGCCGTTCACTGGGAAAGGGGGCAGCACGGCGCGGGTGTTTGGGTCCAAACCCGACAAGGGGCCCCAACTGACTTGGCCCCTCAAGGCGTGCAGAGGCAGCTCCAACCCCAAGGCTGCCAAGAGCGCCCGGGTGGGATAGGCGGTGGCCCACACCACCTGTGGGCTGTGGGCCCAGACCTGCCCCGCAGGTCCCGTGAGGCGCCAGGCGCCATCAACCCGCGCCACATGCGCCACCGGGGCGCCGCCTTGCCAGGTGATCAAGGGGTGTTGCAACTGAGCCGCCACCAAACGGGCGGGCCGCAGCCACGCGGCTTGGCCGTGCCACAGGGCGGGTGCACCAGATGGCAGCCCTGCCTGCAGCAACTGTGCCCCCGTGGCCGCCCGGCTGGACCCGTGCAGGGTGTCGGGCCAGGCAGGGCCTGCCGGCAATCCGTGTTTGCCCTCCACCCGGTGTTCCAGCACACCGCTGGGGGCCCAGTCTTCACCGGCCGGCAAAAGGCTTTGCAACCGGGCCCGCGTGGCCCGTACCCCGGCGCGTGTGAGGCGCGACAAGGGGGTATCGTCCGGGGACACATGGGGCGCCAACAGCCCCACAGGCAAGCCCGATGCCCCAGCAGCCGGTTGATCGGCTGCATCCAACACCGTCACGCGGCAGCCCCGCAGCGCCAAGCTGTGGGCCACCGCCGCGCCAGACAACCCCCCGCCGACCACCACCACGTCCGCTGGTGTGGTGTGGACCCTGGTGAACAAGGGCGCACGCAACACCCGGCGCAGGTGCCAGTGGGGTTGGTAAACCGCATGCAACGCCCCGTTTGTGCTGGGGTGCACTTGGTAACCCAGGGTGGACAAGTCACCTGCCCACCCCACGGGTGCATCGGTGGTCAGGTGGGTGCCCGGGCGGCACAACCGGGTCGCTGCTTTGAGGGTGGCCAGATCGGCCAGTTCCGGATCAACCCACTGCACATGGTCGGCCGGGGTGTCCAGCCCGGGCAGCAGGTCGGTCGGGGTGCCCACCAACAGGGTCAGGCACACCCGACCTTGGGCCCACGCCAGCCGGTGCACCCCGGGGGCCAAGCCCGCCCATTGCTCGGCCAGCTGTTCGGCCAGTTGGGCGGCCAAGGCCCCGATCCCCTCCTGGGCGCCGGTGCCATGGCCGTGTAGGGTGCGGATGTGCTCGGCGCTGCTGGGGTGGGGTTCAACCGCGGTGTAAAACAAGCGGTCTGGGCGTTTGGGGTCTTGTTCCCAGGCCAGCCAAGTGCGCAAAAAAGCCTCTCCGGTGCCAAAACCCAGCGCCAACACCTGCCATTGGGCCTGGCCGGACCAACCCGGCGAGGCCTCTGCACCGGGAGCGGCCATCGCTGTGTGTCAGGCCGTGGGGGGCACGTAACCCATGGCCTGGTCGGCACCTTCGCCAAAAAAGTGTTTTTCCATTTGGCGCGCCAGGTACTGGCGGGCCTTGGCATCGGCCAGGTTCAGGCGGTTTTCGTTGACCAGCATGGTCTGGTGTTTGAGCCACTGGGCCCAGGCCTCTTTGCTGACCTCGGCGTAAATGCGTTTACCCAGCTCACCGGGGTAGGGCGGGAAATCCAGGCCTTCGGCCTCTTTGCCAAGTTTGATGCACTGTATGGTACGGGCCATGGTGTCCTCTTAATGAATTTCGGAAATGTTCAAATGAAATTTGATTGTTTTTGGTTTTGAGCGATGGGGTGCACAATGCGGGGCTTCCACCGCCAACCGGCGCCAGCCCAGACTGTAGCAAGCTTTGTGTGGCCCCAGCTACACTAGCCGTTTCAAGGGTTTTCCCGCCCACGCCGACACACCCACCATGAGCGCATTTCTCGAAGAGCGTGTACTGACCGTGCACCACTGGACCGACCGCCTGTTCAGTTTCACCACCACCCGTGACCAGGCCCTGCGGTTTTCCAACGGCCACTTCACCATGATCGGCTTGAAGCAGCCCAGCGGTAAACCCCTGCTGCGCGCCTACAGCATTGCCAGCGCCAACTACGAAGAACACCTGGAGT
>JBEBBB010000005.1:0-11009 GCA_041158605.1 Pseudomonadota bacterium | reverse complement strand
GCCACCACACCCAACAGCACCGTGTGGTCAGCCATGCTGCGGGCTTGGCCGTGGTAGGCCACCAGCAGCGCTTTTTTGAGCGCGTGTTGGGCGTTGGTGGGGATCTCCAGGGTGCTGGCCCAGTGCAGCAGGCGGTGCGCATCAAAGGTGTTCCAGATGCGCCCGCGGCCTTCTGGGTTGAACACAAAACCCTCGTCCGCCCCACGCTGGCGGATGCGCTCGCGGATCTCGGCCTGTTGTGCTGGGGTTGAACCGTACTTCTGGGTCAGGTGTTCCCCCACGTCCTGGCCCTCGGGGCCCATCTGCGGGTTCAGTTCAAAAGGCTGGAAGTGCAGGTCGGCCTTGACCTCACCCTCCAGGCGCTGCAAGGCCTGTTCCAATGCCGACAGGCCGATGGCGCACCAGGGGCAGGACACGTCCGATACAAAGTCGATGCGCAAGGTGGGGGTCATCACGGTCTCCAGTGGGTCAGTGGGCGTGGCGCATGCCACACGATTTGCCCAAAGCCAAGCCCTTGCAAGCTTGTTGGAGTTGTTCGGTGCAGACCTTCTCGCCCTTGCCTTGTTCCAGGCACTTGGCCATGCCCTCGTGGGCCTGGGCCATGGCGCGGTGGCGCTTGATGTCTTCTTGGATCTCTTTGTCCGAGTGTTGTGACCACGCCGGGGCTGCAAAAGCCAGGGCGACAGTGGCGAGCAAGGGGGCGATCAGGTGGGCTGTCACGGGTTGGGAACGCATCAAAAAACTCCTAAAACAAAAAGCCTACCAAACTTGTCAAGCCCCATAAGCTTTATCCGGCACAAAGTATGCGTGTGGGCAGGGTCTTGCGCTACCCTCACACCCCATGAACGCTTACCGTGCCGCCATCCTGTACTTCCAGCCCGGCGCTTCCACGCCCACCCACGAAACCGACGGTTTGTTGGTGGTCGACCCGTCCACGGGTTTGGTGCGCGACGTGGGGCCTTACGCCACCACCGCCCGCGCTTGGCCGGGGGTGCCCGTGGAGGACCTGTCCGGTCGCTGTATCGCCCCTGGGTTTGTGGACCTGCACATCCACTACCCCCAGACCGACGTGATCGGGTCCCCCGCCGATGGCCTCTTGCCCTGGTTGGAGAACTACACCTTTCCCCACGAGTCCCGTTTCAGCGACCCGGCCTATGCGGATGACGTGGCCGGTTTTTTCCTGGCGGAGCTGTTGCGCAACGGCGTGACCACCGCCTTGACCTTTGCCACTTCGCACCCCGCTTCGGTGCACGCCTTGATGGCCCGTGCACAGGCCCTGAACCTGCGCCTGGTCGCTGGCAAGGTGTTGCAAGACCGGCACTCGCCCGATGGCGTGCGTGACCAGACCGAACAAAGCCTGTTGGACACCGAGGCCTTGATCCAGCGCTGGCACGGGCAGGGGCGCTTGGGCTACGCCATCACGCCCCGTTTTGCCCCCAGCTGTTCCGACGCCCAGATGCAGGGCGCGGGCGAATTGGCCGCCAGCCACCCCAGTGTTTGGGTGCAGAGCCACGTGGCCGAAAACGTGGACGAGATCCGCTGGGCCCGCGAGCTCTACCCCCAGGCGCGCAGCTACCTGGATGTGTACCACCGGTTTGGCCTGTTGCGGCCCCGGGCGGTGTACGCCCACTGCATCCACATCGACGACGACGACCGCGCTCTCATGCGCGACACCGGCACCGTGGCGGCCATCAGCCCCACCAGCAACTTGTTTTTGGGCAGTGGTTTTTTCGATTACCACAGAGCCGACCGGGTGGGCATGGGTTACGGCCTGGCCAGCGATGTGGGGGGGGGCACCAGCTTCAGCCCTTTCCACACCATGTTGGCGGCCTACCACGTGGGGCGGGCGTCGGTCACGGGTGGGGGTTTGCCCAAAAACGGCCTGAGCCTGGCCCCCAGCCAGCTGTGGTGGCAGCACACCGCCGGTGCCGCGACCGCCCTGGGCTTGGGCGACCGGATTGGGCACCTGGCCCCAGGCTACGAAGCCGATTTTGTGGTCATCAACCCCCAGGCCACGCCCCTGTTGGCCCGCAAAACCGGCTTGGCACGCAGCTTGGAAGAGTGGTTGTTTGCCCTGGTCGTATTGGGTGACGACCGGGCGATCGAGCGCACCGTGGTGGCCGGTGCGCCCGTCTGACCTGTCGGGTCAGTTCCCCAGCTTGAGGAAGTCGTCGCCCTGGCCCAAGGCCAACAGGCCGGTCTGGGCGTAGATGCCCAGTTTGCCCCGGGTGTCGGTGATGTCCAGGTTGCGCATGGTCAGCTGGCCAATGCGGTCCAGCGGGCTGAACGGCGCGTCCTCCACCTTTTCCATGCTCAGGCGCTCTGGCGCGTAGGTCAGGTTGGGGGAGTCGGTGTTCAGGATGCTGTAGTCGTTGCCGCGGCGCAGCTCCAACGCCACCTCGCCGGTCACGGCCCGGGCCACCCAGCGCTGGGCGGACTCGCGCAGCATGATGGCTTGCGGGTCGAACCAACGGCCTTGGTACAACAGGCGGCCCAGTTTCAGGCCGTTGATGCGGTACTGCTCGATGGTGTCTTCGTTGTGGATGCCCGTGACCAAGCGCTCGTAAGCGATGTGCAGCAGCGCCATGCCCGGGGCCTCGTAAATGCCTCGGCTCTTGGCCTCGATGATGCGGTTTTCGATCTGGTCGCTCATGCCCAGGCCGTGGCGCCCACCGATTTCGTTCGCTTTCAGGAACAGGTCCACCGGGTTGTTGAAGGTCTGGCCGTTTAAGGCGACCGGTTGCCCATCTTCAAAACGCACCGTCACCTCTTCGGCCTTGACCACGCAGTCCTCGCGCCAGAAGGGCACGCCCATGATGGGGTTAACGATGCGGATGCCGCTGCTCAGGTGTTCCAGGTCTTTGGCCTCGTGGGTGGCGCCCAGCATGTTGCTATCGGTGCTGTAGGCCTTTTCGACCGACATTTTGTAGTCGAAGCCGTTGGCGATCAGGAACTCGCTCATTTCCTTGCGGCCGCCCAACTCGTCAATGAAGGTCTGGTCCAACCAGGGTTTGTAGATCTTCAGGCTGGGGTTGGTCAGCAGGCCGTAGCGGTAAAAGCGCTCGATGTCGTTGCCTTTGAAGGTCGAGCCATCGCCCCAGATGTGCACGTCGTCCTGCTTCATGGCCGCCACCAGCATGGTGCCGGTTACAGCGCGGCCCAGGGGGGTGGTATTGAAGTAGGTGATGCCGCCGGTGCTGATGTGGAAGGCACCGCATTGGATGGCGGCGATGCCTTCGTGGGCCAGTTGCAAACGGCAGTCCACCAAGCGGGCTTTTTCCGCGCCGTAGGCCATGGCCTTGCGGGGGATCTCCTCGTAGTCGGACTCGTCGGGCTGGCCCAGGTTGGCCGTGTAGGCGTAGGGCAGGGCGCCTTTGGTTTTCATCCACAACAGGGCGGCGCTGGTGTCGAGACCGCCGGAGAAGGCGATGCCCACTTTTTGTTGCAGGGGCAGGGCTTGCAGTATGGTGGCCATGGTGTGCGTCCGCCGGTTCAGCCGAAGTGGCAAATGTAGTGGTAGGGCACGGTCACGCGGATCTCAAAGCTGCTGTTGCCAGGCACGTTGAATTTGTCGCCAGGGCCCGACGCCACCCAGGTGTCGCTGCCGGCCAGTTTGTATTCGCAACCACCGGCCACACACTCCATGATCTCAGGCGCACCGGTGTTGAAGGTCAGGGTGGCGGGCAAAACCACGCCCACCGATTTTTTGGTGCCGTCGGCCAGGGTGATGCCGTGGCTCACGCATTTGCCGTCGAAATAAACATTGGCTTGGGTGTTGACGGTCACGCCGTCAAATTGGGTGGTGGTCATGGCTCAAAAAAGGTGGTGGTGAAAAGGCAGCCCTGGGTCAGGGCAACCCTCTATTTTAGGCGCTGGGCCCAGGCCTGGGCGTCAAACCCGACGGTGATGGCGCCATCGGGCCATTCCACCACCGGCCGTTTGATCGCGCTGGGCTGTTCTTGCAGCAGTTGCTGGGCGCTGCTGGCGTCGACCACGGCCGCCTGCAGGGTCGGGTCGAGTTTGCGCCACGTGGTGCCCTGGCGGTTCAGCACCCGCTGCCAGCCAGCGGCGGCCAGCCAGGCGGCCAACCGGTCTGTGGGCACGCCCTGTTTTTTGAAATCGTGGAAGGTGTGGTCATGGCCGTTGGCTTGCAGCCAGGTGCGGGCCTTTTTGACCGTGTCGCAGTTGGGGATGCCGTAGAGGGTGGTCATGGGGCCATTGTGCCGCAGCCGCTATGGGGCCCTGGCCGGGCTGCGACAATACGGGCCATGCTGCCCGGTTTTTCCCCTTCCGCCCCCGATGTCACCGCCCGCCCTACCGATTTGGCAGGCTGGTTGGCACTTTGTGAACAGTTGCACCCCGCCACCATCGACATGGGCCTGGACCGTGTCCGGGCCGTGGCCGACCGCTTGAACGGCGGCCAGGGTTTGCGGCCCAACTGCCCGTTGGTAGTGGTGGGCGGCACCAACGGCAAGGGCTCCACCTGTGCCATGTTGGAGGCCATCTACCAGCAGGCCGGTTACCGCACGGGGGTGTACACCTCACCCCACTTGGTGCATTTTGAAGAGCGTTGCCGTGTGCAAGGGGTGCCCGTGGACGCGGCCGCTTTGTTGCCCGCCTTTGCCGATGTCGACACCGCGCGCCGTGGTGGGGCTGGGCAACCCGAGGTCTCCCTCACCTATTTCGAGTTCACCACCCTGGCCATTGTCCTGACCTTGTCCCGTGCCCAACTGGACGTGCTGGTGTTGGAAGTCGGGTTGGGTGGCCGACTGGACGCGGTCAACGTGTGGGATGCCGATTGCGCCATCATCACCAGCATCGACCTGGACCACATGGAGTACCTGGGGCCCGACCGCGAGGCCATCGGTTACGAAAAAGCCGGGATCATGCGAACAGGCCGCCCGGTGGTGCTCAGCGACCCCATGCCGCCCCAAAGTGTGCTGGACCGGGCCCTAGAGGTAGGTGCCGATCTGCGCCGCCTGGGGCGCGATTTCCATTACGGTGGCGACAAGCAGCAGTGGAATTGGCAGGGCCGGGCCCGGCGCTACAGCGGTTTGGCTTACCCCGCTTTGAGGGGTGTGAACCAGTTGCTCAACGCCTCGGGGGTGCTGGCCGCCCTGGAGGCCTTGCACACCCAACTGCCCGTGACCGCCCAGGCGGCGCGCAACGGCCTGGCCTTGGTGGAGCTGACCGGCCGTTTCCAAATCGTGCCCGGGGAGCCGACATTGGTGCTTGACGTGGCCCACAACCCCCACTCGGTGGCCGCGTTTGCCGAAAACCTCGATGCCATGGGTTATTACCCCGTCACCCGCGCTGTGTTCGGGGCCATGGCCGACAAAGACCTGCGCCAGATGTTCACCCGCGTCGGGCCCCTGATCGACCACTGGTACTTCACCGATCTGCCCACCACACGCGCTGCGCGCGCCATGGACTTGGCCGCCACTTGGCAGTCGGGCAACCCCCGCCCCGAGGTGCGCTTCAGCTGCCACCCCGACCCCGCCACCGCGCTGCAGGCTGCCACCGCTGAGGCCAGCCCGGCTGATAGAATTTGCGTCTTTGGCTCCTTCTTCACCGTGGGGGGCGTGTTGCAAAACGGGTTGCCCCGCTTGTCAGCCAGGCACCTGCAGCCCTGAGCCTGCACCACGCGCGCCCGGGCCCCGATCCGCATGTTCAAAACCCGCTCAGGTGGGCAGGGCAAAACCAGCCCCGCCTCACCGCCCTCCATTGAAGCCGTGCGCCGGCGGGCCCGCCACCGCTTGATCGGCGCCAGCGTGCTGGTGCTGGCCGGTGTGATCGGCTTTCCTATCCTGTTCGACACGCAGCCCCGCCCGATCGCGATCGATTTGCCGATCGACATCCCTGGCCGCCAAAGCGCCAAGCCTTTGGCCATTCCCCCATCGGTGCAGGTGGCGCCTTCCGAGGGCACCACGCCCGCGGCGCCCACCGTGGCCCAGGTCGCCCCCCCAACACCCGCGCCCGTGCCGGCCAAAACCCCTGCGGCCATGATCACCGAGACCGCCTCTGGCGACGTGGTGTCTGACAAAGCGGCAGACCACAAGCCGGCCGACAAGGCCCCCCCAAAAACGGCCGACAAGCCGACCGACAAACCCGTGGCCAAGGCCACCGATAAGGCGGTCGACAAACCCACTACCAAGGTGGTGGTTCAGGTCGGGGCTTTTGCCGAGGCCGACCGCGCCCGTGAGGTGCGCCAGCGTTTGGAGCGTGCCGGTCTCAAAACCTACACCCATGTGGCGGACACGCCGCAGGGCAAACGCATCCGCGTGCGCGTTGGGCCTTTTGAAACCAAGGCCGAAGCCGACAAGGCCGCCCTGAAGGTGAAGGGTCTGGGCCTGCCGGCTGCTGTGCTCACACTCTGATGGCGCCGGTCGACATCGCTCTGTTGGTGGTGCTGTTGGGCTCGGTGGTGCTGGGGTTCTGGCGCGGCCTGGTTTACGAGGTGCTGTCGGTGCTGGGGTGGGTGGCCGCGTTTTTCCTGGCCCAGTGGTATGCGGATGTGGCCGCCGCTTGGCTACCCCTGCAGGGAGCCTCGCCCCCTTTGCGCTATGCGGCAGGGTACGTGGTGGTGTTTGTGGTGGTGGCCTTTGTGGCGGGGTTGGTGGCCTGGCTGGTGAAACGGTTGATCGAAACCGTGGGCCTGCGCCCGGTGGACCGTACCCTGGGGGCCGCGTTTGGGTTGTTGCGGGGCGCCATTTTGCTGTTGGCGCTCGCGTTGGTGGTGGGCATGACCCCGTTCAAATCCAACGAGGCCTGGTTGGCCTCGGTGGGGGCGGGGTGGCTGGGCGCGGGTTTGCACGTGCTCAAAGGCGCCATGCCCGACCACCTGGCCGTTTATTTTCCTTGAGGGTTCAACCATGTGTGGAATCGTGGGTGTGGTCAGCCACACCGCAGTCAACCAGCTGATTTACGACGGTCTGTTGCTGTTGCAACACCGGGGGCAAGATGCGGCCGGCATCGTTACCCAGCTGGAGCGCAAGTTTTTTATGCACAAGGCCAAGGGCATGGTCCGCGACGTGTTCCGCACCCGTAACATGCGCGCTTTGCCCGGCAACTGTGGTCTGGGCCAGGTGCGTTACCCCACCGCCGGCAACGCTTTCAGTGAAGAAGAGGCCCAGCCCTTTTACGTGAACGCGCCGTTTGGCATCGTCATGGCCCACAACGGCAACCTGACCAACGCCCACGCGCTCAAACAAGAGCTGTTCCAGCTCGACCACCGGCACATCAACACCGACAGCGACTCCGAGGTCCTGCTCAACGTGATCGCCCACGAGTTGGAGAAATCCACCCGGGGGGTGCCGCTGCAGCCCGACGACGTGTTCGCCGCCGTGCGCCAGGTGCACAAGCGCATCAAAGGGTCTTACGCCGTGGTGGCCCTGATCGCCGGCCATGGCCTGCTGGCCTTCCGCGATCCGTTTGGCATCCGCCCGCTGTGCATGGGCCGTGGCAAAGACGGCACCGTGATGGTCGCCAGCGAGTCGGTGGCCCTGGAGGGCACCGGCCACCAGCTAGAGCGCGACATCGCCCCCGGTGAAGCCGTGTTCATCGACCTGGAAGGCCAGGTCCACACCCAGCAGTGCGCCGACAACCCCCAGCACCACCCCTGTGTGTTCGAGTACGTTTACCTCGCCCGACCCGATTCGTTCATGGACGGCATCTCGGTGTACCAGGCGCGTTTGAACATGGGCGAAACCCTGGCCAAACGGGTGGTGTCGACCGTGCCGCCCAACGAGATCGATGTGGTCATCCCCATCCCCGAGTCCAGCCGCCCCAGCGCCACCGAGCTGGCCCACCTGCTGGGCAAACCCTACCGCGAAGGGTTTGTGAAAAACCGCTACGTGGGCCGCACCTTCATCATGCCCGGCCAGGCCGTGCGCAAAAAGAGCGTGCGCCAGAAACTCAACGTGATCGCCAGCGAGTTCAAAGGCCGCAACGTGTTGCTGGTCGACGACTCCATTGTCCGTGGCACCACCAGCCGCGAGATCGTGCAAATGGCGCGCGACGCCGGGGCCCGCAAGGTCTACATGGCCAGCGCCGCTCCCCCGGTCCGTTACCCCAACGTGTACGGCATCGACATGCCCACCAAAGACGAGCTGGTGGCCCATGGCCGCACGGTGGAAGACATCCGCCAGATCATCGGCTGCGACGCCTTGATCTACCAAGACGTGGACGCCATGAAACGCGCCGTGGGTGCGCTCAACACCGGTTTGGACGGTTTTGAAGCCTCGTGTTTTGACGGCGTTTACGTGACCGGCGACGTCACGTCCGATGACGTGGTGCGGTTGAACGAAAAACGCGTGGGCACAGAAGAGGGCGAGCATGACACCTCGCGCCTGTCCCTGCCCAACCCCAGCCAGGAGGGCTGACCATGGCCGATAACCCTTGGGCCCACCTGCACCGCGAAACGCAGGCCGTGCGTGTGGCCGTGGCGCGCAGCGCCTTTGGCGAAAACTCCGAAGCCCTGTACCTGACCAGCGGTTACATGCAGCCCAGTGCCGACCTGTCGGCCAAACGGTTCGCTGGTGAAGAAGAGGGCTACACCTATGGCCGCTCCAGCAATCCCACCGTGACCAGCTTCGAGCAGCGCCTGGCCGCCATGGAAGGCGCCGAGGCCTGCATGGCCACCGCCTCGGGCATGGCCGCCGTCATGCTGATGTGTTTCAGCCTGCTCAAGGCCGGCGACCACGTGGTCATTTCCCAGTCCATGTTCGGTTCCACCTTGAAGTTGATCGGGTCTGAGTTTGGCCGCTTCGGGGTGGAGACTTCGGTGGTGCCCCAGACCGATTTGGCCGCTTGGCGCGCCGCCATCCGGCCCACCACCCGCCTCTTGTTCGCTGAAACCCCCACCAACCCCCTGGGCGAGGTGTGCGACATCCAGGCCCTGGCCGACCTGGCCCACAACGCCGGTGCCTTGTTGGCCGTGGACAACTGTTTCGCCTCACCAGCCTTGCAGCGGCCCATCGCGATGGGCGCTGACATCGTCATGCACTCGGGCACCAAGTACCTCGATGGGCAAGGCCGTGTCATGGCTGGGGCCCTGTGCGCCCCTGAAAAGATGGTGCGCGAGAAGTTCCTGCCAGTGCAAAAAAACGCGGGCATGGTCTTGTCGCCCTTCAATGCCTGGGTGGTGCTCAAGGGCCTGGAAACGCTGGACCTGCGCATGAAAGCCCAAAGCGCGCAGACCCTGGCCTTGGCCCGCTGGTTGGAGGCCCATCCCGCGGTGGGCCGGGTGTACTACCCCGGCTTGCCCAGCCACCCCCAGCACGAACTGGCCATGCGCCAGATGGACGGCCACGGCGGCGCCGTGTTGTCTTTTGACGTGAAGGCCAGCACCCCCGAGCAGGCCCGCCAGCGCGCTTTCCACGTGCTCGACGCCATGCAGGTGTTGTCGCTTTGCACCAACCTGGGCGACACCAAAACCCTGTGCGCCCACCCCGCCAGCACCTCGCACGGCAAACTGTCCGAGGCCCAGCGCCAGGCCGCCGGTATCGGCCAAGGCCTGATCCGCGTGGCCGTGGGCTTGGAACACCTGGATGACATCACCGCCGACCTGGGCCGTGGCCTCAACACCCTTTGAACATGAACACCCGCGTCCGCACCCGTTTCGCCCCGTCGCCCACCGGTTTTATCCACCTGGGCAACATCCGCTCTGCTTTGTACCCCTGGGCGTTCGCCCGCTCGCAAGGGGGTGACTTCATCCTGCGCATCGAAGACACCGACCAGGACCGCTCCACGCAGGCCGCGGTGGACGTGATCATCGAGGGCATGGCCTGGTTGGGCCTGGACCACGATGAGGGCCCCTTCTACCAAATGCAGCGCATGGACCGCTACAAGGCCGTGCTGCAAGAGTTGATCGCCGCCGGGCACGTGTACCCTTGCTACATGTCCATGGCCGAGCTCGACGCCCTGCGCGAGCGCCAGATGGCCGCCAAAGAGAAACCCCGGTACGACGGCACCTGGCGCCCCGAACCCGGCAAAGTGTTGCCCCCCGTGCCCGAAGGCGTGCAGCCGGTGCTGCGCTTCAAGAACCCCCAAACCGGCGTGGTGGCTTGGGACGACAAGGTCAAAGGCCGCATCGAAATCCGCAACGACGAGCTCGACGACCTGGTGATCGCCCGCCCGGCGCAACCCGGTGACACCGTGGGCACCCCCACCTACAACTTCTGCGTGGTGGTGGACGACATCGACATGGCCATCACCCACGTGATCCGGGGCGATGACCACGTCAACAACACCCCGCGCCAGATCAACATCTTCAAAGCCCTGGGCCGCGAACATCCGGTGTACGCCCACCTGCCCACCGTGTTGAACGAGCAGGGCGAAAAGATGAGCAAGCGCAACGGCGCCAAGCCCGTCACGCAGTACCGCGACGAGGGCTACCTGCCCGATGCCATGGTGAACTACCTGGCCCGTTTGGGTTGGAGCCACGGCGACGACGAGTTGTTCAGCCGCGAGCAGTTTTTGCAGTGGTTCGACCTGGACCACCTGGGCCGCAGCGCCGCCCAGTTCGACGAGGCCAAGCTGCGCTGGGTGAATGCCCAGCACCTCAAGGGAATGAGCGATACCGATCTGGCCACCTTGGTCCAGGTGAGACTGGCGGCCGACGGTGTGGCCTGCGACGACCGCTTGCCCGCCATCTGTGGCTTGTTCAAAGACCGTTGCGACACCCTGGTGGCGCTGGCGGGCTGGGCCCGTGCTTTCTACGACCCCGTGGTCCCCCAGGCGGCCGACCTGGCCCAACACGTGACCGGCGCGGTCCAGCCCGCCATCGCCGACCTGGCCCAACGCCTGGCTACAGTGGAGTGGACCAAACCCGCCATCGCCGCCGCGTTCAAGGAAACCCTGGCCGCCCACGGTCTCAAAATGCCCCAGCTGGCCATGCCGGTGCGGGTGCTGGTCATGGGCACCCCCCAGACGCCATCGGTCGATGCGGTGCTGGAGTTGCAAGGCCGTCAAAAAGTTTTGGACAGTTTGCAAAAAGCCTAAAAATCTGT
>JBEBBB010000004.1:0-5113 GCA_041158605.1 Pseudomonadota bacterium | reverse complement strand
TCCAGCGAGTTCGGCGAAAAACTCGCCAACCTGGGCATCAACGCCCACAGCGGCTCCGCCGCCGACCTGAACCGGTACGTGCAGGCTACCCAAGCATTCTCCGCCAACATGGTGAAGAATGCCGGTTACAAACCCCAATAAACCCACGTACCCCAACCGCCCCACCGAGACAAGGGGCGGCACGCCGCAGAAAGCCTCTTATGAACAACATCATCCAAACCCAACCCCTCACTGGCCCAGCGGTCTGGAAGGGCCCAGACATCGCCAACGAGACCACCTGGGTGCACCACTGGAGCGCCGACGCCCTGGTGGTGCTGGACCAGGCCCTGGTGCACCTCAAGGGCCTGGGCAAAAGCTTCCCCCGGTTCGACAAAAACGATTTCCCCATCCACGCGCTGGCGGGACAACTGGCCACCTACGCCGACGAACTGGAAAATGGCCGGGGCTTTTTGCTGTTGCGTGGCTTGCCCATCGAGCGCTACACCGACAGCGACATCAAAGCCATCTACTACGGCATCGGCTTGCACATGGGCATACCGGTTTGCCAGAACCCGCGTGGCGAGTTGCTGGGCATGGTGGAAAACGTGGGCGATGCCACCCAAAAATCCACGCGGGTTTACGAAACCAACCTGTACCTGCCCTACCACTCAGACCCCTCCGACGTGGTGGGGCTCTTGTGCGTGCGCAAAGCCCGCCAAGGGGGGTTGAGCAGCCTGGTGAGCGTGGCGGCGGTGTACAACGAGCTGCTGCGCCGCCAACCCACTTACATGGGTCTTTACCACCGCCCGATGTACTTTGAGCACTTGTGCGAACCCCAGCCCAGCCTCTCACCCATCTTCAGCTACCACCAAGGCAAATTGAGTTGCCGCTACCTGCGCCAGTACCTGGAGCTGGGACACGAGATCATGAAACAACCGCTGTCACGGGTCGAGCTGGCGGCGCTGGACCTGTTTGACGAGGTGATGCACGACCCCGCCATACGGTTGGACATGATGCTGGAGCCGGGCGACATCCAGTTCGCGAACAACTACGCGGTGCTGCACTCGCGCAACGAATTCGAGGACCACGAAGACCCCACCCAACGGCGCCAGCTGATCCGCCTGTGGCTCAAGATGGCCAACGCGCGCGAACTGGCACCGGAGTTCCCAGGACGGAACGGGTTCCCGCCACCAGCCAGCACACCGGCCTGAAAACAACCCCCAGCGAAGCAGACCCACACAAAAGGCGTTTGGGCTTACCGGGGCGCCAACTCCCTGACAAAGTGTTCTGTCACCGCCGCGAGTGATTTTTCAAACGTTGGTTGGTGGCGGTAATGGCGAATGGTGCTGCTTTTTCGGCTGTACTTGTCAGAGTAGGTGCGCCCGCCCCCGGGCACATCCCAACCATGCCCGGCCTCGGAGTACACCACCAATTCGGCGGTGGTACCTGCCTCCGTGCTGTTCAAGTCTTTGGCCAGAACACCACACGCTGTTGGCGCGTCTTCGTAGTCCTCTTTTTGACCCACAAGCAACAGGATTCTGCCGCCTGTTAATTTGTCAAACATGCCTTTGTAAAAGTTCGGCTGCCCACTTTTGGCTGGGGTACCGGTACCCCAGTTCATATGGGGCTCGATGTGCGCGTCGTGCATGACGCCGCACAAAGGGTAAAGCGCCGCGTGCGCCTTGAACCGCAGCCGAATGGCTGGGGCCAACTTGTTCATCAAAGGCTCTGAGGCGGCCAACAAACTGTCCATACCCCCTGCCGAACAGCCCATGATACCGATTCTGTTGGGATCTACACCAAGCCGCAACACCGAATAACGCATCACGGCTTTGGTGATAAGCACTCGGCGTGCCCAATCGTCCACAGCCAGTGGGTTGATTTCTGCCGTGGCAATACCCCGTTCGTTCAGTGCCCGGA
Organism: Pseudomonadota bacterium; assembly: GCA_041158605.1. Taxonomy (GTDB): domain Bacteria; phylum Pseudomonadota; class Gammaproteobacteria; order Burkholderiales; family Burkholderiaceae_C; genus JBEBBB01. The sequence continues at coordinate 3,214 of JBEBBB010000004.1, read as the reverse complement.
TGTACTGGGGCCCTGTGCCATCCATGCCCCCTGCATTGGGCAGCACCAGAACCAAAGCGGGCTTGGTTGTTGCGTCTAGGATCCGCACATCGGCCAACACCTTGAGGTCGTTCAACTCCTTCACAACCAAATCAATTTTCTCCACACGCACACCTTGTGCGTGGGACTGAAAAGACAGTGTGACCAACAGGACCCAAAGGCATTTAGACAGGGTGTTCATACGGCCCGACCTTGTGTTGAAGTGCACCCACTGTACACGTAGCAGCTTAACAAGTGGAGAGCCGGCACCCCAACACAGGCCTACCGCAACCAGCAGTCGACTGGGCTCAAGCCGAATCAGGCTTGATCTGGGCGCGGGCGATCACCGGCTTCCAACGGGCTTGTTCGGCCTTGATGAAGGCGTCGAATTCTTTGCCCGTGTTGCCCACCGCCAAGGCGGTTTCGTGGGCCAGTTTTTCTTTGACCAGGGTGCTGCGGGCCGCCTTGATGGACTCGGCTTCGACCTTCTCGATTTGGCTGGGCAACCACTTGCGCGGGGCCATCAGACCGTACCACTGGGTCATCTCAAAACCCTTGAACCCTTGTTCGGCCACCGTGGGCACATCGGGGAGTTGGGCCAAACGCTGTGTGGTACCGGTCGCGATACAGCGCAATTTCCCTGCCCTGATAAAGGCCAACAAGGCGGGAGCCCCGACCGAGGCCGCCTGCAGACGGCCGGCCATCAAGTCGGTCAGCATAGGACCCGTGCCACGGTAGGGCACGTGAACCAAGAAGGTGGAGCTGGCCATCTTCAGGTACTCAAACGCCAAGTGCCCGGCGCTGCCGTTGCCAGCCGAACCGTAGTTCAGTTGCCCGGGGCGGGACTTGGCGTAGGCCACGAATTCGGTCAGGTTCTTGACGGGCAGGTCGGGGTGCACCACGTACAAGCTGGGCACCTTGGCCAGCAAGGTCAGGGGCGCGAAATCGCGGTTGGCGTCGTAGGGCAGCTTGGCAAAAATGTAGGGGTTGACCGCCAAAGTGCCGATGTGGCCCAGGATCAAGGTGTGCTCGTCCGTGCTAGCGGCCACCTCTTGCATGGCGATGTTGCCCGCCGCACCCGGCTTGTTGTCCACGTACACGTTCTGGCCTATGGTTTTGGCCATCTCGCTGGCAGCCGCGCGGGCCACGATTTCCGAACTGCCCCCTGGGGCGAAGGGCACCACCAGGCGCAAGGGTTTGCTGGGCCAGGCACCTTGAGCCCGCGCAGCGGGCAGGCCCAGGGCGCCCGCGGTGGCACCGGCGGCGGCCAACAGTTGGCGGCGGTTGAGTGTGAACATGGACATGTCTTGTCTCCAATGGAAAGGGTTTGTGGGCGGGATGTTGCCACCCGCAACCTATCAATTCCCTATCAACCCGACGGGCGGGCCAGCCGCATAATCCCCACATGCACATCTTGCTGGCCGAAGACGAACACCCGCTGGGCGAGTGGCTCAGCAAAGCCCTGGCACAAAGCGGCCACCGCGTCGACTGGCGGGACGATGGCCGCTTGGTGGAGCAAGCCCTGAACACCGACGACCACGATGTGCTGGTGCTGGACCTGGGTCTGCCGGGACGGGATGGCACGGCGGTCCTGCGGCGGTTGCGCCAACAAGACCGCCGACTGCCGGTGTTGGTGCTCACCGCACGGGACTCGCTGGCCAGCCGGGTGGACACCCTCAACCTGGGTGCCGACGACTTTCTGGCCAAACCCTTTGAGCTGGCCGAGCTTGAGGCCCGCCTGACCGCCCTGGTGCGCCGCTCCCGGGGCGCCGCACACCCACGGTTGGCGTGTGGGCCGTTGGCGCTGGACACCACCACCCGCCAGTTCACGCTCAGCGGCGACGTGTTGCCCCTGTCGCCCCGAGAACACGCCCTGCTGACCGCCCTGGTGTCGCGCAGCGGCGAGCCCTTGACGCGCCAACAGGTCATGGACCGCATCTTCAACGACGACGACGATGTGCAAACCAGCGCAATCGATGTGCTGTTGCACCGGTTGCGCAAACGGCTGGAACACAGCGGGGTTCGCATCCACACCTACAGGGGCCTGGGTTATGTCCTGGAACAAGATCCGACAAGCCAGCCTTAAGCTGCGCCTGTTGGCCCTTCTGTTGCCGGTGATGGCCGTGGCCACCGCCACCAGCCTGTGGTTCACGCGGGTGGACGCCGCAGCGGCGGCCAACGCCGCCTACGACCGCTCCCTGCTGGGGGCCATCAAAGCCCTGGACCTGAACGTGTCGACCGCTTCAGGAGGCCTGGCGGTGGAGCTGCCCTACCGCTTGTTTGAGTTTTTCCAGCTCACAGCCACCGGCAACGTGTACTTCCGGGTGGCCACCGCCGACGGCTTGGTGGAATTGGGCAGCCCCGACCTGCCGCAACCGCCACAGCCCTTGGCCTTGGGCCAGCCCCAGTTTTACGACGCGGTGTACTTCGGGGAGTCGGTGCGGGTGGGTGCCTTCATGCGCCCGCTGGAGCAACCCGTGGACGGTGCGGCCAGTGAGCAACTGGTGATCCAAGTGGCCGAAAGCACCGCCTCGCGGGAGCAGTTCACCACCAGTTTTTTGCACCGCACCGCGCTGCGCGATGGGGCTTTTCTGCTGGCCATGGGAGCGATGGTGTTGCTGGGCCTCTGGATGGCACTGCGGCCACTCAGCCGGCTCGCCACCCAAACCCGGGAACGGGACGCCGGCGATATGCGGCCCCTCCAAACCCACGACCTGCCCAGCGACCTGCGCCCCTTGGTGGACGCGGTGAACCAGCAACTCGCGCGCAGCGAACGCCTGATGGCCCACCGCCGCGGTTTTATCGACGACGCCTCGCACCAGCTGCGCACACCCTTGAGTGTGTTGCGGGCCCAGCTGGACTTCATCTTGCGCGAGTCTGACGCGGCACAACGCACCGCCGCGCTGCAGGCCTTGTCACAAGCGCTGGCCCAGGCCATCCGCGGCACCAACCAGCTGCTCACCCTGGCCCAATCGGACACCGCAGGCGGGGAACGGGAGGCCTTTGACCTGCACGGTCTGGCCCGCGGTGTCGCGTCGGAGCTGCTGCCCCTGGCCCGGGCGCGGGGAACGGACCTGGGTTTGAACACACCCGATGGGCCCTTGACCTGCGAGGGGCACCCCCTGCTGCTGCACCAGGCGCTGCTCAACCTGGCGCACAACGCGATCGAACACGGCAGGCCGAACGGGGTGGTGAC
>JBEBBB010000003.1:0-3271 GCA_041158605.1 Pseudomonadota bacterium | reverse complement strand
TTCATCGGAACCAAGATGGTGATCGTTGACTTCTACAAGATCCCGGTTTTGGTGTCGCTGGGTGTGGTGGTGGGCATCCTGGCCGTCACCATGGTGCTGAGTTTAAAAACCGCCCCTGCCGCTGCAGAGAACGGTCGCTGAGCTGGTGGTCTGTCAGACCCACCGCTCAGAGGTGTATCACTTGTGCCGCCCCTTGCAACAGGGGGCGGCACAAAATTTTGTAGCCATCGGCGTCGAAGTGGGCTGGGGTTCTGGCCAACCGGGCGGCGGCTTTGACGTTCGGTACGCTGCCCAGGTAACACCAGTTGTGCACCACATGCACCTGCACCATGGGGTCGGGTTCTGACCAGCGTTCCACCAGGCCCAGTGGCCCTGGGTGGGGCCAGCACAGCACCCGCAGCCCTTCAAAAGCCTGCTGCAAGCGCCGATGGTGTTCGGCGATGGGCTCTTGGCCGCAGCACGCACCCGCACAGCGGCGCAGGGTGGAGCGGAAACAGCCTCGGCCTTTGGCGGCTTTTTCCAAGCCCAGCAGCACCTCACACAGTTGGTGTTGATCGGCCAACTCGCGCAACCCGTTGATGGCCGCGTGCCGGCTGGCGTACAGGCCAAACAAACCGCTGGTGTGCGCAAAATCCACATCCTTGGCGTGAACCAATATGGGGCAACCCTGGGTGTCCCACTGCCAACTGCAGAGTTGGCGGTTGCGTCGCAAACGCTGGTTGTAAAGGGGTTGTTGGGCTTTGATCAGCTCCGCTTCCAGCAGTTGGGCGCCGATGTCTCCAGCGGTGCGGATGTGGCTGACACGCACCGTTTGTTTGACCATGGCAGCTTCATCGGGGTTGCGCAGGTGGGCCAGCACCCGGTTGCGGATGTTCACACTTTTGCCGATATACAAGGGCAGGGTGGGTTGTGAGCCGTGGAAGGTGTAAACCCCTGGTGCCGCTGGCAGCCCCTCTGCCAGGGCACGGTTGTGAAGAGGCTCCGGTGTGTCCATGGGCGGCACTATACCGGTGGTGGCTGGGGTGGGCCCATTGTTTGCTTATTGGTCTGTCATGACAAACACCCCACAACGGTGCCTGCTGGTTATCAACCCCAACACCACCACAGCGGTTTCCAGCACCTTGCAACAGGCCATGCAAGCCGCCAGCCCCCCAGGCGTGGTGGTTCAAACCGCGACCGCGCGGTTTGGTGCACCCTACATCAGTGACGAGGCCAGTTACGCCGTGGCCACCCACGCCACTTTGGATGCTTGGTTCCAAACCTTGGCCCAGAACCCATCACCTGCACCCGATGCTGTGGTGGTTGGCTGTTTTGGCGACCCGGGTCTGTTCGCTTTGCGGGCTTTGGCGCCCTGCCCGGTGGTGGGTTTGGCCGAGGCCTCGTTGCAAGTGGCGGCCACCCATGGGCGTTGTGCCGTGGTGACTGGCGGTGCCGCGTGGCGGCCAATGCTCGAACGGTTGTTTCCCCACTTGTCGGGCGGCTCTCTGGTGGAAGGGGTTCATACCGTGGCGTTGACCGGGGCCGACATACACCGCAACCCCGCAGCGGCCGAAGATGCGCTGGTACAAGCCTGTTGGGAGGCATTGGACCGCTGGCCCGCCGTGGGCAGCTTGGTGTTGGGGGGGGCTGGCTTGACGGGGTTGGCCGCGCGTTTGCAACCCCGGGTGCCCGTGCCTTTGGTTGACAGTGTGTTGGCCGCCGTTGACCGGGTTTGGGCACAACCCCCAGGTGCAGCCGCTGGCCTACCCAGTTGGTGGGCTTCTGTGGTTTAACCCCAGTTTGCATGTGCCATTGGTGACCGTGTGACCATATGCACCCATGCGCATGCGAAAAAAAGCCGACCTACCCACCAAAGTCTGCCCCACTTGTGGGCGTCCTTTTGTTTGGCGAAAAAAATGGGCCCAGGTGTGGGACGCCGTGGTGCATTGTTCTGAGCGTTGTCGGCGCAACCGCAGCTCGACCCTGACCCAAAAGGCGGCACGTTGACGCCCACCCAGATCCAACCCGCCCACACCGTTCGGTTGGTGTTAGGCGATCAGCTCAACCCTTTGCACAGCTGGTACCGTGTACCTGACCCTGGGGTGGTGTACCTCATGATGGAGGTTCGCCAGGAAACCGACTATGTGCTGCACCACGCCCAAAAAATCCTGGCGGTTTTTGCAGCCATGCGCGCCCATGCCGCCTATTTGAGGGCACATGGGCACCGTGTGCACCACATCCCCATTGACGCCCCGGACAACCACCCCCAGATGGTGGACAACCTGCGCGCTGTTCTGACACTGTACGGCGCCCAGCGTTTGGAGCGCCAAGCCCCCGACGAGTGGCGCTTGGACCAACTGTTGCAGGCCTTTGTGGCCCCGGGTGTGGCAACATCCCCGGCAGTTGACACCGAGCATTTTTTCACCACCCGCACCGAGGCAGCGGCTCTCTTTAAACCAGGAGCCACCTGGCTGATGGAGCGGTTCTACCGCCACATGCGGGTTCGGCACCGCGTGTTGCTGGACGCCCAGGGTCAACCCGAGGGTGGGCGTTGGAATTTCGACGCCGAGAACCGCAAAGCCTGGCCGGGTTGGCCACAGGAGCCCCCGGACCCCCGGCCCCGGCACGACCACAGCGCCTTGTGGGCGGCGGTGCAGGCCGCAGGTGTGGCCAGCTTCGGCGAGCCTATGGCCGACCGTTTGCCTTGGCCGGTGAACCGGGCCGAGGCCTTGGCGCAGCTGGACGTTTTTGTGGCCCACGGCTTGCCGCATTTTGGGGACTTCCAAGACGCCTTGAGCAGCAGGGCCTACCGCCTGTTCCATTCGCTGTTGTCGTTCGCCTTGAACGTGAAACTGCTCAACCCCTACGAGGTGGTGGCTGCAGCGGAGCAGGCGTACCGGGCTGGTGCGGCACCCTTGGCCTCGGTGGAGGGTTTTGTGCGGCAGATCTTGGGCTGGCGGGAGTACGTGCGGGGTGTGTACTGGGCCCAGATGCCCGGTTACGACCAATTGAACGCCCTGGGCCACCACCGGCCTTTGCCCACCTGGTTCTGGACAGGGCAAACCCATATGCGTTGCCTGGCCCACGCCATCGGCCAATCCTTGGAGCAGGCCCATGCCCACCACATCCAGCGCCTGATGGTGATCGGCAACTTCGCCTTGCTGGCCGGCTTGGACCCTGCAGCGGTGCACCGCTGGTACCTGGGGGTGTACGTTGACGCCTTTGAGTGGGTGGAGCTGCCCAACACCCTGGGCATGAGCCAGCACGCCGATGGTGGTTTGATGGCCACCAA
>JBEBBB010000002.1:0-4570 GCA_041158605.1 Pseudomonadota bacterium | reverse complement strand
TGGGCAGTGTGCACCACCTGGTGGGCGGGCTGGTGTTGGGCGGTGCCTTGGGCGCCTTGATGCCGCACTTGCTCGGGCGGCAGCCCCGCGACCGGCAAGCCGCCACCGTGGTGTTGGTCTTGGTGGTGTTGCTGATGACCGCGGTGGCCCAGGGCCTGAAGCTGTCGCCGTTGTTGGCGGCGTTGGCTTTTGGTGTGGTGGCCCGCGAGCGGCGTGTGCACCTGGTCAGCGCCGAGCGCGGTTTTGGCCCTGTGGGCGACCTGACCAGCGTGTTCTTGTTTGCGTATGTGGGCACCCTGGTGCCGTGGGCCGGGGTGTGGCCCAGCGCGGGCTTGGCGGTGGCGTTGTTGGTGGTTCGTGTGGGGGCCACGGTGGGGGTGAACACCCTGTTGGCCCGGGCCAGCGGTGTGCCGTGGCGCAAGGGCGCGTGGACAGGCCTGGCCCTGGCCCCCATGTCGGCTTATGCCATCTTGTTGTTGGAGCAGACCCGCCAGCAAGGGGTGTTGCCCGCGGGCGAAGCCTTGGTGGCCATGGCGGGGTTTGTGTTGGTGCTGGAGCTGTTGGGGCCGGTGTGGACCCAACACGCGCTGGTGGCCGCGAAAGAAACCTCTCCGGCGCTGGGCGCTTCGAAACCATCCGCCTGACAGGAGCACGCCATGCCACTTGAACCTTTCAAGACCTCTGCCCCTTTGACCATGGGGGTGGAACTGGAGTTGCAACTGGTCCACACCCACGATCTCGACCTGGCCAGTGCCGCCAACGACTTGTTGGCCTTGTTGGGCCGCCGGCCATTTCCGGGCACGGTGACCCCCGAGATGACACAAAGCATGATCGAAGTGGCCACAGGGGTGCACACCGCCCATGGCCCCTTGTTGGCACAACTGCGTGATATGCGGGACACCTTGCTGATGGCTTGTGACAGGTTGAACCTGGGGTTGGCTGGGGGCGGAACCCACCCTTTCCAGCGCTGGTACGAGCAGCGGATTTTTGACAAACCGCGCTTTGAGCAACTGTCGGGCTTGTATGGCTACTTGGCCAAACAGTTCACGGTGTTTGGGCAGCACATCCACATCGGTTGTGAGTCACCCAACAACGCGCTGTTTTTGTTGCACGCTTTGAACCGCTACGTGCCGCATTTCATTGCTTTGTCGGCGTCCTCACCGTTTTTTCAGGGGGTGGATACGGGGTTTGATTCGGCCCGTTTGAACGCGGTGTTTGCATTCCCCTTGTCGGGGCGGGCGCCGTTTGTGTTGGATTGGGACGTTTTTGTGGAGGGCTACTTCGCCAAAATGGAGGCCACTGGGGTGGTGAAATCCATGAAGGATTTTTACTGGGACATCCGGCCCAAACCCGAGTACGGCACCATCGAGTTGCGGGTGTGCGATACCCCACTGACCGTGGAACGGGCTGCGGGGCTGGCGGCCTACTTGCAGGCCTTGTGCCATTTGTTGTTGAACCACGAAGACCCAGCCCCAGCAGAAGACGACTACCTGGTCTACACCTACAACCGTTTTCAGGCCTGTCGGTTTGGTTTGGACGGTGTGATGGTAGACCCCAAAACCCGCGAACCGGTGGCCATCCGAGACGATATCGGGCGGACCCTGACCCGCCTCAGGCCCCATGCCGAACAACTGGGGTCGCTAGACGCTTTGGATGCGTTGACCCAGGTGTTGTCCAGCGGTGGAAACCATGCCACTTGGTTGCGTGGGCAGTACGCCGCTGGTGGTGGTGTGGAGGCGGTGGTGCAGGCGGCCGTTACGGCTTTGCGTGGATAAGCGTTAAAGGGCGTTGGGTGGTGGTCAAGGCCCCAGCTTGCTAGATCGCCCTTGCTCCAGTTGCCTGCGGTTGTGGGCGGTTTCGGCTTCGATGGTGTCGGTGGGCAGTTGCTTCAGGCACGCTTCGAGCGCCTGGGGGTCTAGCGGCGCGCTTTCGGGTTGTACGGCGGGCCCCTGCGCCGACCGACCGTCCCAGGCGTAGGGGTTGCTGAAGGCCGGCTTGTCGGGCAAACAATCGTTTTTGTAGACAGGGGTGTCGTCCACCACAAACGGTTGGAAGGAGATGGTTTTTTCAAACACCAGTGCCAGTCCGGTGGGGGTTGGTGGCAACGGTGGCATGTTTTGCACCGCCAGGCGCGCCAAGCGCTCGGCCTCGGGCGATGTGCTCCACAAGGTCTCTAGGCGCACCAACCGCCCGTTGGGCGCTATTTCGATCCGGAACCTCACGGCGCCTTGGTGGGGACCTTCAAACGCGGTGCCCATCATGCTGCGGACCTGTTGCCCCCAGGTGTGCCGGTAACGTTTGCTGTTCTTGAGGGTGTAGCTTGCGGCTTGTGCCCATTCCGTCTCGGTCGGGGCCGGGGGGGCTTCTAAAAACGCGGTCCCCCGTGTGGGTGCCTGGACGGCAGGTGGGGGTGGTGTGGGGGCAACCACCTGGGGTGTGGTGGGTGGGGAAGGCGTTTTTGGCGGTGGGGTTTGTGGTGTTGGGGGCGCCGCCGGCAGGATGAGGTCCACGACCACCACAGGGGATGGGGGTGGTGTGGGGGCCGCACCACGGCCCTGCCAGCCCACCCATGTCAGCAACAGCCCATGCAGGCTGACCGACAGCAACAGCGCCCATACGGGGTCGTTCCGAGCGGAAAGCAGGCGGCTCAAATCGCCCCTAGCGACACACCGATTTGGCGTGCGGTTTCCAGCAGGGGGTGGTCCAGCGGCACCCGCCGCTGTTGGTGGGCGACATCGGCCAAGGGGATGCTGTCCAAGGCGCCCCGTTGCAGGGTCACCATGCGGTTGACGTGCCCGTTGATCAGCAGCTGGGCGGCTTGGTTGCCAAATTGGGTGGCCAGCACCCGGTCAAACGCGGTGGGAGACCCACCCCGCTGCACATGGCCCAACACAGTGGCGCGCACCTCGCTTTGCACCAGGGGCTGAAGGCGTTCGCGCAACACATGGGCCACGCCACCCAAACGGATGGGGTCGGGGGCACCCGCCACCTGGCGTTCTATGGTCATGTCGCCACCCTGGGCCTTTGCCCCTTCGCCCACACAAATCACGGTGTGGCGTTGGCGGCTTTCCCGGGCACGGCAGACGGCCGCTACAGTGGCGATGTGGTGGTCGATTTCGGGCAACAAAATGATGTCGGCTGCGCCTGCCAGGCCCGCTTCCAGGGCGATCCACCCCGCGTAACGGCCCATGGTTTCCACCACCATGATGCGGCCGTGGCTTTGGCCGGTGGTTTGCACCCGTTCCAGCGCGTCGGTGACGGTGGCCACGGCGGTGTCAAAACCAAAGCTGCGCTCGCAGCCCACGATGTCGTTGTCTATGGTTTTGGGGACACCCACCACGGGCAAACCGTGTTGCACCAAGCCATGGGCCAAGGCCATGGTGCCATCACCACCAATGACCACCAAGGCGTCGAGTCCTAGTTGGTGCACATGGCCCATCACCTGGCGCGTCACCTCGGGCGTGGCCAAGGGGTTGGCCCGGTTGCTGGTGCCCAGGATGGTGCCGCCTTGCATCAGGATGCCGCTCACCGTGTCCCAGTCCAGTACCTGAGTCTGGGGCGTGGCGCCCATCAGCCCGGCAAAGCCGTCTTGGATGCCGATCACGTGTGCGTTGCATTGCCGGATCAGCGATTTGGTGACGGCACGGATCACCGCGTTCAGCCCGGGGCAGTCGCCCCCACCTGTCAGCACGCCCACACGCATGGGTGCTCCTCTGTTCAGCGGGGCCACAAGGCCCACAGTTGCAAGGGTTGTTTGAGACCGGCGGCCAAGGTGTAGGCGCTGTCGCCCCAGCCAGTGAAATAGTCGGCCCTGACCGCCCCCAGTATGGCCCCTCCCGTGTCTTGGGCCAACACCAAACGCTGCAGCTCGGCCACCGGACCTTTGGTGTGCAGCCAGACCGGTGTGCCGTAGGGAATGCTGTCCCGGTCCACGGCGATGGAGCGGCCTGGTGTGAGGGCCACCCCTTGGGCGCCTTTGGGACCAAAGTTGGCGCTGAAGTTGTCCAGCGGCTCTTCGTTAAAAAACACGGTGCGGGGGTTGCTCCACAACATCTCGGGCACCCGTTGGGGATTTTGAACGGCCCAGGCGCGGATGGCTTCCCAACTGGGCTCGCGTATCAGCCGCCGATCCAGCAGCCAACGGGCCACACTTTGGTAGGTGTGCCCGTTGTGGTTGGCGTAGGCCACACGAACCTGTTTGGTGCTGCCATCTGGCTCGGTGAGCAACAGCCGCCCAGAGCCTTGGATTTGCAGGATCAACGCGTCAATCGGGTCGGCCAGCCAGGCAATCACCCGTCCCTGCAGGGCGGCCTGTGCTTGTGGCAACGTGGCGATGTCCTGGCGGCTGAACCAGGGTTGACCCGGTTTTAAACCCGCCGGGGGCCGGTGCAAAGGGGTTTGGTGTTGGGCGTCGGGTTCGCGCCGGGCTTGCAGGGCCGGTTCGTAATAACCGGTCAAGAGGCCTGTGGGTTCACCAGCGGGGGTTTGTACCCGGTAGGGTTGAAGGTGGCGCATCACCCAGGTGTGTTGTTCTGCGGGTGTGGCGATGCTGAGTTGGCGCACCTGGGCG
>JBEBBB010000001.1:0-16025 GCA_041158605.1 Pseudomonadota bacterium | reverse complement strand
CGACAAGATGCGGCGCTGGGGTTTAAAACGCGTGGGCAAATGGGCGTACGCGTACAAGGCCACCCGCTCAGGGCGCAGGTTTTTGAGCTGCTCCAGCGTGCGGGCAAAAGATTCGGGGGATTGCAGAGGCAGGCCGTAAATCAGGTCGACATTGACCGACTCGAAGCCGATGTGGCGGGCGGCATCCACCAGCGCAAACACCTGTTCGGCGGGTTGCACCCGGTGCACGGCTTTTTGCACAGCGGGATCAAAGTCTTGCACCCCAAAACTCAGGCGGTTAAAGCCCAGGCGGTACAGGTGCTCCAAGCGTTGTGGCGTGACTGTGCGGGGGTCCACCTCCACCGAATACTCTCCACCGGCCACCAGGTTGAAATGGCGGCGCAACATGGCCATCAGGTCTTCCAACTCGGCATCGCTCAGGAAGGTGGGAGTCCCGCCCCCCAAGTGCAGCTGGGACACGCTGTGCCCACTGCCAAAGTGTTCGATCTGCAGCTCCAACTCGCGTGAGAGGTAGCGCAAATACTCGGCGGCCTTGTTGTGGTGTTTGGTGATAACCTTGTTGCAAGCGCAGTAGTAACACAGCGATTCGCAAAACGGGATGTGCACGTAAACCGACAAAGGCAAGGCCAAAGACCCAGCGCTGCGTTGCTCCAAGGCCTGGGTGTAGTCCCGCTCCGTAAAAGCCTCCACAAACCGGTCTGCGGTGGGATAGGAGGTGTAACGGGGGCCGGGCACATCAAAGCGGCGCAACAGCTGGTCGTCGATCACGTGGTTCACGGGGCATCTCTTTGCAAGTCTGATGGTAAATGTGCCTCAAGGTGGACCGTTTGCCCTTGATCTGAGTCAAACAAGCGCCGATAGGTTAAGCTCGTGCTTATGGATATCCAGACCATCAAAGTTGCCTGCTCCAGCTGCAACCTGCGCGAGTTGTGTCTTCCCATGGGCTTGAACGACACCGAAATGGACAAGCTGGACCACCTGATCAGCGCGCGGCGGCGGGTCAAAAGGGGCGGGTCGCTGTTCAACACCGGAGACCGTTTCACATCCCTGTATGCGGTGCGTTCGGGGTTTTTTAAAACCTGCGTGACCACAGCAGATGGGCGCGACCAGGTGACGGGTTTCCAAATGACCGGCGAAATCATCGGCATGGATGGCATCGTCAACGACCACCATTCGTGTGATGCGATTGCCCTGGAAGACGCCGAGGTCTGTGTGCTGCCATTTGACAAATTGGAGCAACTCTCCCGGGAATTCAGCACCTTGCAGCACCATGTGCACAAAATCATGAGCCGCGAAATTGTGCGAGACCATGGTGTCATGCTGTTGCTGGGCAGCATGCGCGCAGAGGAGCGGTTGGCGGCGTTTTTGCTGAACCTGGTGCAACGCTTGCATGCCCGGGGTTTTTCACAGTCTGAGCTGATTTTGCGCATGACCCGTGAGGAAATTGGCAGCTACCTGGGCATGAAGCTGGAAACCGTGAGCCGCACCTTTTCGAAGTTTGTCGACGAAGGGGTGATTGAGGTGAAACAGCGCTACGTTCACATCAAAGACACGGCGGCGCTGCAAAAAATTGTGAACCCGCCCCAATGCAACTGATGCCGGCAGCCCAGGGTGGCTGCGGCGTCAAGGGCAACCGTTGCAACCCGACCGGTCGCGTGCGCAATCGCTTGGTCGTTGGTCGGGCGGAACCGGGCACCGGTTGACCTCAAAAGGCGACATCGACAACAAGGTGGTCAGGGCGCTGGACGCCATGGCACCCACCCAAAACAGAAAAAAGGCCAGGGTGTATACAGCCGGTCTGGACAGGTCGAGGGTGTGCCCATGCCAGTGGAGCTCGCTCGGATCCACCAGCGCAAAAACCACCATTTCCAACACACCAGCCACCAAAAAGGCGGGCCACGCAATCCACATCAGCCGCTGTGCAAACATGCAAGTCTCCTCAAGGTGCGGGATCAGTTCCCGTCTGCTGGGGTGGTGGGTGTGGCCACATGGTTGCGGCCTTTTTGAGCGGGCAGCAGGCTAGACAACACCGCCTCGCGTTCCGCCGGGCTGAGCTTGTCCAGCACGGCAGCGCTGGGAACGGCCACCGGTCTGCGATCGAGCACCGGGTCGGGGTTTTGTATGGCCAATGTCACGGTCACGATAGAAGCTATAACCACCAGCAAAGGTCCACCAATCACCATCCACACCAGGGGTTCACGGAACCAGGGTCTGGGGGGGGGGCTGGCTGTGTGTGCGCTCATGGGAGGCTCCTGTCAACGGGGTACAAGGAAAACGGATTTTTCTTCCACCGCCAAACCGGTATCGGCATCTGAAACGATTTGGAAGTGTATGGGGTGGGAGCCCGGCTGGGCCGTGTTGGGCGGTACCTGCACACGCACCGCCACCGAGCGGACCTCGGTGGGCAACACCTCCACCTGGGCACCAGCTGCCACCTCAATGCCTTGAAGACCGGTGGCAGTGATGGTGAAGCGCTGAGGCGCTTCTGTGGCGTTCATGACCTGCAAACGGTACACGTTTTCGATTTTGCCAAACTCGACCATGCGGGCCAAGGCGCCACGGTCGCGGATCACATCCACCTTCAGCGGGGTGCGCAGCCACAAACTCGCGCCCACGGCCAAGGTGATCGCCAGCAAAATCCCGGTGTAGACCAACACACGCGGGCGCAAACCCCGTCGGATCATTTGGGCGGTCGTCCAGCCGTTGGCCACACCGTTTTGGGTGGAGTATTTGATCAAGCCCTTGGGGTAACCCATTTTGTCCATCACGTCGTCGCACACGTCGATACAAGCGGCACAACCGATGCACTCGTATTGCAAACCCTGCCGGATGTCGATGCCGGTGGGGCACACCTGCACGCACAGGGTGCAATCCACACAAGCCCCCAAACCCATGGCAGCCGGGTCGGCTTTTTTGGACCGCGCCCCTCGGGGTTCACCACGGCGCTCGTCGTAGGTGACGATCATGGTGTCTTTGTCGAACATCGCGCTTTGAAAACGGGCGTAGGGGCACATGTACTTGCACACCTGCTCGCGCATGAACCCTGCGTTGCCGTAAGTGGCAAAGCCGTAGAAAAACACCCAGAAGGTTTGCCACGGTCCCAGCTGCAAGGCCCAGGAGGCGGCCCCCAGTTCACGGATGGGGGTGAAGTACCCCACAAAGGTGAACCCCGTCCACAAGGCGAACCCGATCCACAGGGCGTGTTTTAACCATTTTTTGCCAAACTTGCCGACGGACAAGTCGGCTTGGTCGAGGCGCATGCGGGCCGAGCGGTCACCTTCGACCTTTTTTTCGATCCACAAAAAAATCTCGGTGTACACCGTTTGGGGGCAGGCGTAACCACACCACAAACGCCCTGCAACCGCCGTGAACAAAAACAAGGCCAGGGCCGAAATGACCAACAATCCGGTGAGGTAAATGAAGTCCTGGGGGTAGAGCACCAAACCGAAGATGTAGAAACGGCGGGCTTCTAAATCAAACAAAACCGCCTGGCGTGCGTTCCACTCCAGCCAAGGTAGACCGTAAAAAACAATCTGCGTCAACCAAACCAGCGCCCACCGCCACCGGCTGAACAAACCCGACACGGACCGCGGGTAGATTTTTTGCCGGGCCGCGTACAAAGAGATTTCGATCTCTTGTTCGGCGGCGGGCGGATTCTGGGCGGCGGGTGTCGGGTTTGGGTTCATGCCGGGTCTGACAAGGGATCAGTTTTTGGCTTTGTTGGACAAACCCCAAACATACGAGGCCAACACATTGATTTGTGCCTCGGTGAGTTTGTCTTTTTGGGCAGGCATCACGTTGTGTTTGCCTTCGGTGACCATCTTGACGATGGCGTCAGCGCCCCAGCCGTGCAACCAGGTGTTGTCTGTCAGGTTGGGGGCACCCATGGCGGTATTGCCCTTGCCATCCATGCCGTGACAGGCCGCGCAAGCCGCGTATTTGGACTTGCCTTGTGAGGCTTTGATGCCATCGTGAGGGCTGCCCGAAAGGCTCAACACATAGTGGGCCACGTTCAACACATCGGCAGGGCCACCCACCGCCGCGGCCATGGGGGGCATCATGCCGTTTCGGCCTTCCATGAGGGTGGTTTTGATGGCAGCGGGGTCACCACCCCACAACCAATCGCCATCGGTCAGGTTGGGAAACCCCTTGCTGCCCTGGGCGTCGGAACCGTGGCACTGGGCGCAGTTGTTCATGAACAAGCGCTCGCCAATCGCCATGGCCTGTGCATCCTTGGCCAAATCCTCGGGCGGGAGGCCGTTGAACTTGGCGTACAAGGGTGCGATGGCATCTTCCACCTTTTTCACCTCGGCCGCGTGTTGGCCTTGGGAAGACCACCCCAACTGGCCTTTGTGGGAGCCCAGCGTGGGGTACAGCGCCGCGTACAACAAGCCAAAAATCACGGTGATCACGAACAGGTACACCCACCAGCGTGGCAGGGGGTTGTTCATCTCAACCAGGTCTTCGTCCCACACATGGCCTGTGGTGTTGTCGCCGGTCGCCTTGACCTTGGCAGACCCCGCCACCCACAGTAGCACGGCACAGGCCAGGATGCTGACAACGGTAAGGCCACCCACATACCAGGACCAAAAATCGCTTGTAAAGTCGCTCATGATGTGTCTCTTTTCCTAACCTGCGGCTTATTCGCCTTGGAAGGGCAGTTGTGCCGCTTCCTCAAAACGGGCCCGGTTGCTGCGGGACCAGGCCCACGCCACGATGCCCAGGAAGGTGACCAGGCTGATCACGGTGACCAGGCTGCGAATGTCGTTGATGTCCATGGTGGGCCTCTTATTTGACGGCGGTGCCCAGCACCTGCAA
Organism: Pseudomonadota bacterium; assembly: GCA_041158605.1. Taxonomy (GTDB): domain Bacteria; phylum Pseudomonadota; class Gammaproteobacteria; order Burkholderiales; family Burkholderiaceae_C; genus JBEBBB01. Next base: position 11,207 of record JBEBBB010000001.1, on the reverse strand, counting down.
GTACGCGATCAGGGCTTCCATTTCTGTTTTGCCCTTGGTGTCTTCCACCGCCTTGGCGATCTCATCGTCGCTGTAGGGGGCGCCCAGGGTGCGCAACACCTTCATGCGGGCGGGGATGCCCTCGGCAGCCACCTGGCTGGTGACCAACCAGGGGTAGGCCGGCATGTTGGATTCGGGCACCAGATCGCGGGGGTTGTTCAAGTGGATGCGGTGCCACTCATCAGAGTAGCGCCCGCCCACACGGGCCAGATCGGGTCCGGTGCGTTTGCTGCCCCATTGGAAAGGCCGGTCGTATACAAATTCGCCCGCCAAGGAGTAGTGGCCGTAGCGCAAGGTCTCGGCCTGGAACGGCCGAATCATCTGGGAGTGGCAGTTGTAGCAACCCTCCCGGACGTAGATGTCGCGCCCCGCCACCTGCAAAGCGGTGTAGGGCTTGAGGCCTTCAACCGGCTGGGTGGTGGACTTCTGGAAAAACAAGGGCACGATCTCGACCAAACCACCCACGGTCAGCACCAGGGTGATCAAGACGATCATCAAGAAGTTGTTGGTTTCGATCCGCTCGTGCGAAAAACCAGGTTTTTGGTTGTTGTCAGACATGTTGGAGCTCCTCAGGCGTGTGCGGCAACGGCAGGAATGCGCACCTTGGGAATGGCGCCCTGCTGGACACCCTGGCGGGCGGTCATCCAGACGTTCCAAGCCATGACACACATGCCACCCAGGTAGAGCAAACCACCCAGCAGACGGATCACGTAGAAGGGGAAGGTGGCTTTGACCGACTCCACAAAGGTGTAGGTCAGGCTGCCATCGGGGTTGACCGCACGCCACATCAGGCCTTGCATCACACCGGCAATCCACATGGCGGCGATGTACAACACGATGCCGATGGTGGCGATCCAGAAATGCAGCTCGATGGCTTTGATGCTGTACATCTGCTTCTGACCAAACAGCTTGGGCACCAGGTAGTACAAGGTACCCATGGTGACCAACCCCACCCAACCCAGGGCGCCGGAGTGCACGTGGCCCACGGTCCAATCGGTGTAGTGGCTCAAGGCGTTGACCGTTTTGATCGACATCATGGGGCCTTCAAAGGTGGACATGCCGTAAAACGACAGGGACACGATCAGGAACCGCAGGATGGGGTCGTCACGCAGTTTGTGCCAAGCGCCCGACAAGGTCATGATGCCGTTGATCATGCCGCCCCAGCTCGGGGCCAACAAAATCAGCGAGAAGATCATGCCGATGGACTGGGTCCAGTCGGGCAAGGCGGTGTAGTGCAGGTGGTGGGGACCAGCCCACATGTAGGTGAACACCAGCGCCCAAAAGTGAACGATGGACAAGCGGTAGGAGTACACCGGGCGCTCGGCCTGTTTGGGAATGAAGTAGTACATCATGCCCAGGAAACCGGCGGTCAGGAAAAAGCCCACCGCGTTGTGCCCGTACCACCATTGCACCATGGCGTCTTGCACGCCGGCGTAAGCGGAATAGGACTTGAACATGTCCACAGGCACTGCGGCGCTGTTGACCAAATGCAACAAAGCCACCGCGATGATGAAGGCCCCAAAAAACCAGTTGGCCACGTAAATGTGGCGCACCTTGCGGATGCCCACGGTGCCAAAAAACACCACGGCATAGGCCACCCACACCACGGTGAGCAACACGTCGATCGGCCATTCGAGTTCAGCGTACTCTTTGCCACTGGTGATACCCAAAGGCAAGGAAACAACCGCCAGCAGGATCACCAAGTTGTAACCCCAGAAGGTGAACCAAGCCAGCTTGTTCGAGATGAGGTTGGTGTGGCAGGTGCGCTGCACCACGTAGTAGCTGGCCGCAAACAAGCCGCTACCGCCAAACGCAAAAATCACGGCATTGGTGTGCAGGGGGCGCAGGCGGCCATAACTGAGCCAGGGTATGCCCATGTTGAGCTCGGGCCAAGTCAGTTGAGCGGCGATGATCACCCCCACCAACATACCGACCACACCGTAGATCACGGCGGCGATGGTGAACCATCGGACCACGCCATCGTCGTAAACCGCTGCGTCAGCGGTGTTTTTTATCCCAGACATACCAAACTCCTCTTGAATATCACCACTTTGAAGTGTGCCCCCGCCTTCGGGTTTTCCCTTTGACTTAAATCAATCGCTCCGAAGAATGCGCTCGCCCTCGCGTTCGATGTTGTCGAATTGGCCCGCTTGCAGGGCCCACCAGAACAGGCCCATGATGGCCAGCACCAGCACAATGGACAGGGGGATCAAGAGGTAGAGAACTTCCATGGCTCGTCTGGGTTGTGGGCTGTGAGGGGCCCGGGTGAAGGTTGAAAACGTGCCAGCCGGAGGGCGTTGCCCACCACCAACAGCGAGCTGCCGGCCATGCCCAAACCAGCCAGCCAAGGGGGCATCCAGCCGGCCAAGGCCAACGGCACACACACCGCGTTGTAAATGGCGGCCCAGAGCAGGTTTTGGCGAACGGTGCGCATGGTCAGTCGGGCCAGCAGCCAGGTGTCCAGCACCTCCTGCAGGCGCCCACTCTGCACCACAAAGTCGGCTTGGGCCTGGGCCAAGGGGGCGGCTGCTCCCATGGCAAACGCGCAATGGGCGCGGGCCAACACGGGGCCATCGTTCAAACCGTCGCCCACCATCACCACACGGGCGCCCTGCCCTTGCAGGCGCTGGACCTCGGCCAGTTTTTGTTCGGGTGTGGCCTGCGCCACCAGGTGCTGTATACCCACACGCTGGGCCACCCGCCGGGCGGGTGCCTCCTGGTCGCCGGACAACAGGTGCACATTCAGTCCCTCGGCTTGTAGCCGGGCCACGACCGGTGCCGCGTCTGGGCGCACACCCTCATCCAACACAAACGAAGCGGCCCAACCCTGGGCATCCACCAAATGGACAACGGGGCCGTTGGCGCCCACCCCCTGCGGAAGGTCAGACGCCTGCAAGTGTCCCAAAGCGGCGTTGCCGAGGCGCAACCACCGGCCATCTGGATGGGTCATCTCCAAACCACGGCCAGCGACCTCACGCACCTGGGCCCCCTCGGGCAAGGTGGGTTGGGGTTGCTCACTGGGCCACGCCTGCACCAAAGCGCGCGAGACGGGGTGCAGGGAACCGGCGGCCAGGGGGTAGGCCCGCTCCAGCGCTTGTTCTGGGGTCCACCCTGAGCGGGTGTACACAGACTGCAAGGTCAACCGGTTATGGGTCAACGTACCCGTTTTGTCAAACACCACGGTGTCCACACCGGCCAGGACCTCAAATGCTTGCAAACGGCGGACCAACACCCCCCGGCGGGCCAACGCCCCAGCAGCCGACAACATGGCCGCAGGTGTGGCCAAGGACAGGGCACAAGGACAGGTCACGATCAACACCGCTACCGCCACCGACATGGCGCGGTGGGGGTCTTCAGACCACCCCCACCACAGCACACCCAAAGCGGCCACCAGCACCAGCACCAAAAAAGGGGCGGCGATGCGATCGGCCAGGATGGCCAAGCGGGGTTTGTCAACCGAGGCCTTTTCCATCAGCGAGACTATTTGGGCAAAACGGGTGTCGCGCCCCATGCGCTCCAAACGCACCCAGGCCGGCCCCGAGAGGTTGTAGCTCCCGGCGACCACCCCATCACCCACCCCCCGGTTCACGGGGTCGGATTCACCGGTCAAAAGCGATTCGTCCACCGTGACGGTGGTCTCGAGCACCACACCGTCTCCTGGAAACGCCTGACCCGCCTGGACGCGAACCACATCCCCTGCTTGCAAGCGTTTGAGCGAAACGGATTCGGAGCGCCCATCTGGCAAACGCCGCTCGCAGCGTTCGGGCAACCGGTTCATCAACGCATCAAGGGCACCTGCGGTGCGGTCCCGGGCCTTGAACTCCAGGTAACGCCCGGCCAGCAAAAAAAACACAAACATGGTCAAAGAATCGAACCAAACCTCCCCCCCCCAAGGACCGGCGGGGTCAAAAGTGGCCGCGGTGCTCACACCAAAAGTGACCAGAATGCCGATAGAGACGGGGGTATCCATGCCCACACGGGCCCGCCGCAGGTCGCGCCAAGCGCCTTCTAAAAACGGACCACTGGCAAAAAACACCACGGGCAGCGACAAGATCCAACTGGCCCACCGCAACAACTGGGTGATGTCATCGGGTATGTCACCGGGCGCTGCCACATAAGCAGGCCACGCGTACATCATGACCTGCATCATGCAAAACCCGGCCACAAACAAACGCCACAGGGCCTGGCGGGTTTCTTTGAGGCGCGCATCGAGACCCAAGGCCAGGCGCATGGGTAACAAGCGGTAACCGGTGGTCCCAACCCGGCGGGCCAAATCAGAGAGCCGGGTCTGGGCGGGGTTCCAACGCAGGGTGAGCCTGCGCGTGGCCGCGTGAACCTGCGCCGCCTCCACCCCAGGCAGGCCTTGCAGCGCAGACTCCACCGTGTCGGCACAAGCGGCACAGTACATGCCCTGAACCATCAAAGTGGACACACAAGCCCCCCCTGCCGCAGTACCCTGGGTGAAATCCTGCTGCTCGATGGGGTCATCCAAAACGGCAAAGTCATCTTCCACGACCAAAGGGCCCCGATGGGCCCCCTCGCTCAGCGGGCGCGCAACAAACTGGGCGGCCCAACGGTCCGCCTCTGCGTCTGGGGCCACAGGTGTAGAGGGCATACCCGAAGGTTACCCCAGAGCATCCACACACCGCTTGACATACGTCAATCCCCCACTCGCCAGCGCGCGCTAATCTGAACCGGTTGGTTGCACGGGCAATCAATCAACCAGGAGTTCAGTATGTACAAGCGCATTCTCGTGGCCACAGATGGCACCAAATTGTCCAACCTGGCGGTGGACCACGCCTTGCAACTCGCCGATGTGACTGGGGCCGAAGTGGTGGCCCTTAAGGTGGTGCCACGGTACCCCCAAACCTATTTTGAAGGCGGCGCGGTGTTGGCCGCCGCCGAGGTGAGCAAGGTGGAAAAACAATGGCAGGACGATGCCATGCAAGTGGTCAACGCCATCAAAGCCAAAGGCCAAAAAAACAACGTGAAGGTCAAGGCGATCACCGCCAAATCCGACCTGATCGCGGAAGCCATCATCGCCGCTGCGAAACGGAACAAATGCGACCTGATTGTCATGGCTTCACACGGTCGCAAAGGCCTTAAGCGGCTGTTGCTCGGCAGCGAAACCCAGCAGGTGTTGACCCACTCGCACACCCCTGTGCTGGTGCTGCGCTGAAGAAAAAAGGGGGGCAGCCCCCTTTTAAACAAAGCTGTTGTGAAACTGCTGGCGCAGCAGGTTTTTTTGTACCTTGCCCATGGTGTTGCGCGGCAAGTCGGTCACGACCACACAACGTTTGGGAATCTTGAAATTGGCCAAACGCAATTTTAATGAAGCCACCACGGCTTCAGGGTCCAGCTGTGCCCCTGGTTTGGCGACCACCACCGCAACACCCACCTCGCCGAAGTCGGGGTGGGGCACCCCCACCAAGGCGCTTTCTTGGACACCGGGCATGTCGTTGATGTAACCCTCGATTTCAGCGGGGTACACGTTGTAACCACCGCTGATGATCAGGTCTTTGCTGCGGCCGACTATCGTCACATAACCATCAACCGCTTGCAGCCCCACGTCACCCGTTTTGAACCACCCATCGGGGGTGAACTCTTCCCGGGTTTTGTCGGGCATGCGCCAATACCCCTGGAACACATTCGGGCCTTGGACCTGGATGTCGCCGATCTCACCAGCGGCCACCACTTGGTTGTGACCATCCACCACCCGAACACCCACACCGGGCAAGGGAAAACCGACCGTGCCACCACGGCGCTCAGTGGCGCCACCAAACCGGGCATCCGCTTGGTAGGGGTTGGAGGTGAGCATGATGGTCTCGCTCATGCCGTAGCGCTCCAAAATGGTGTGGCCCGTGCGCTGCTGCCACTCGCGGAAGGTCTCGATCAACAAAGGTGCCGAACCCGAAATAAACAGCCGCATGTGGCGGGTGCTCTCGGGGGTCAAACCCGGGTGGGACAACATGCGAACGTACAAGGTGGGCACACCCATGAACACCGTGGCCCGGGACATCCAAGGCACCACCACCGCAGGGTCAAACTTGGCACACCACAACATGGGGCTGCCATTGATCAGGGCCGCGTGTATGGCCACAAACAAGCCATGCACGTGGAAGATCGGCAAAGCGTGTATCAACACGTCACCGCCCTCTTCTGGCGTGCGCCACCCCCAATACGCTTGCAAGGTCTGGGCGTTGCTGAGCAGGTTGCCATGGGTCAACATGGCCCCTTTGCTGCGCCCTGTGGTGCCGCTGGTGTACAAAATCGCAGCCAAGTCCCCGGGCGACACGATCGCCACCTGGTGTTGGTCGCTGTGGTGCGCGGCACGGTCCAACAATGAACCGGTGCGGTCGTCGTTCAAGGTGAACACGTGCGGGGTACCCGCTTTAAAAGCGATTTGGCTGACCCAACCAAAGTTGGCACCGGTACACACCACCACCGATGGTTCGGCATCGCCCACAAAGTACCCGATCTCGGCCCGCTGGTAGGCGGTGTTCAGTGGCAGAAACACCAACCCAGCACGCAAGGTGGCCAGGTACAGGGCAAGGGCTTCAACCGACTTGTCGACTTGAACCGCCACCCGAGAACCCCGAGGCAGTTGCAAAGACGCCAGTAGGTTGGCGATCATGGCCGACGAACGGTCCAGGTCGCGCCAGCTGTAAACCAGGCCTTGATCGGTTTCAACAGCAGGGCTGTCCAGGTCGGCGGGGAAAGCCGCCCGCAAAGCGGCGTAAACGTTCGCTGAAGTCATGGTGAGGGGTCTGAGATCAATCGAGTTTGGCGCCAGAGGCTTTGACCACCGCGCTCCATTTGCGCAGCTCGCCCCTGATGAATTCGGCGAATCGGGCACCAGTGAGGTTGGGGAATTCGGCCCCTTGTTTGGCCCATACCGCTTTGGCGTCGTCTGACAAACAAGCGCGCCGGAACTCTTCAATGGCCCGTTCCTGGGCGTCTGTTGGGGTGCCTTTGGGTGCCCAGATACCGTACCAGGTGGTGACCTGGTAATCGGGCAAGCCCAACTCGGCGGCACAAGGCACGTTCGGAAAGGCCTCGCTGCGCTTGGAGCCCGACACCATCAAGGCCTTGATCCGACCGCTTTGGATGTGCGCTGCAGAGGAGCCCAAGCCATCAAACATCATGTCAACGCTGCCAGCGATCAGGTCTTGCAAGGCGGGGCCCGCCCCCCGGTACGGGATGTGGGTGATGAAGGTTTTGGACTGCAACTTGAACAATTCACCTGCCATGTGGTGGGATGTGCCGGCACCAGCGGACCCGTAATTCAGACGACCAGGGCGTTGGCGGACCAGGGCCATGAAGGCTTTGAAGTTGTCAACCGGGACCGTTTTGGGGTTGACCACCAGCACCTGGGGCACGCTGGCCACCTGGATCAGGGGGACCAGGTCTTTTTCCAGGTCGTAATCGAGTTTGGGGTAAAGGCTGGGAGCGATGGTGTGGTGCACCGCCCCCATAAAAAAGTTGTAGCCATCAGGTGCCGCTTTGGCTGCGGCACTGGCCCCTACCGTGCCGCCAGCTCCCCCTTTGTTGTCGATCAGGAGGTTTTTGCCGGTCAGCCGAGCAAACTGGGCCGACATCGGGCGGGCAAACGCATCGGTGCCCCCACCAGCAGGAAAAGGCACCACCAAATTGACCGGCTTTTGTGGCCAACCACCACTTTGTGCCCAAACCTGCGGCACCAGGGCGGTAGCGGTACCGGCCAAGGCGGTTTGCAGGCAGTGGCGGCGGGTGGGGTTCAAAAGGGAAGATGGCATGGGAGGTCTCCTAGGGCCTTTGGGCCTGTTGTGGTGTGGCGGTATTGTGCACACGCTCCCCGCCCTTCGCCATGGGCATCAACCCTGCCGCACAGACGCCCAACGCCACAACCACACACCAGCCAGCACCATGGGCAGGCTCAACCACTGGCCCATGCTGAGGCCCAAGCCCAACAGGCCCAGGTGGGCATCCGGTTCCCGGAAAAACTCAGCCACAAAACGCATGGTGCCGTAACCCGTCAAAAACACCCCAGACACCTGTCCGGTGCGGCGCGGTTGGCGGGCGTAGACCCACAGCAGCACAAACAGCAGCAGCCCCTCCAGAGCGAATTGGTAGAGCTGCGAAGGGTGGCGCGGAGCGTCACCCGCCCCACGGAACACCATGCCCCAGGGCAGGCTGGGGTCGGCCACCCGGCCCCACAACTCGCCGTTGATGAAGTTACCGATGCGGCCTGCTGCCAAGCCTGTGGGCACACAGGGGGCCACAAAGTCCATCACTTGCAACCAGGGCCGCTGGCGGGTCCTGGCAAACCACACCATGGCGAGCAGCACACCGATCAATCCACCGTGAAAGCTCATGCCCCCCTGCCACACCGCGAACACTTCCAGGGGCTTGGCCAGGTATTCCAGGGGTTTGTAAAACAACACATACCCCAGGCGCCCACCCAGGATCACCCCCAACACACCCAAAAACAAGATGTCTTCAACATCGCGCCGGGTCCAGGCCTTCGGGCCCTGCAAGGTGGCGTAGGGTGGGTGCTGCAGCCGGCGGTTGCCCAGCCACACAAACAACCCAAAAGCGGCCAGGTAGGTCAGGCCGTACCAGTGCACGGCCACCGGCCCCAGTTGCAGTGCAACCGGGTCGATCTGGGGGTGTTGCAACATGGGCGGGTCAGTCGCCCAACAGCGACAAGTCGCGCACGGCGCCTTTGTCGGCCGAGGTGGCCAGCAGGGCATAGGCCTTCAACGCCGCCGACACCTTGCGTGGGCGGGGCTGTTCGGGTTTCCAACCTTTGGCGTCTTGTTCGGCGCGGCGGTTGGCCAGTTCAGCATCGCTCAACAACACGTCGATGCGGCGGTTGGGGATGTCGATGCGGATGCGGTCGCCGTTGCGGACCAGGCCGATGGCGCCACCCGCTGCGGCTTCTGGCGAGCAGTGGCCAATGGACAGGCCCGAGGTGCCGCCGGAGAAGCGGCCATCGGTCAGCAGCGCACAGGCCTTGCCCAACCCTTTGCTCTTGATGTAGCTGGTGGGGTAGAGCATTTCTTGCATGCCGGGGCCACCCTTGGGGCCCTCGTAACGCACCACCACCACGTCGCCCGCCTTGACCTTGTCGTCGAGGATGTTGGCCACCGCTTCGTCCTGGCTCTCGACGACGTGCGCCGGGCCTTCGAACACCAGCAGGCTGTCGTCAACGCCAGCGGTTTTGACCACACAACCGTCCAGGGCGATGTTGCCGCGCAACACGGCCAGGCCACCTTCCTTGCTGAAGGCGTGTTCGAACGAGCGGATGCAGCCTTCGGCGCGGTCGGTGTCCAGGCTCGGCCAGCGGGTGGCCTGGCTGAAGGCCGTCTGCGTCGGGATGCCGGCCGGGCCGGCCATGTAAAAGGTCTTTACCGCGTCGCTCGGGTTGCGGGCGATGTCCCACTGGTCGAGTGCGTCCTTCATGGTCTTGGCGTGCACGGTAGGCGCGTCGGTGTGCAATTTGCCAGCGCGGTCCAGCTCGCCCAGGATGGCCATGATGCCACCCGCGCGGTGCACGTCCTCGATATGGTACTTGTTGGTGTTGGGTGCCACCTTGCAAAGCTGTGGCACGTCACGCGACAGGCGGTCGATGTCGGTCATGTCGAAATCGATACCAGCCTCCTGGGCCGCGGCCAGGATGTGCAAGATGGTGTTGGTGGAGCCGCCCATCGCGATGTCCAGCGTCATCGCGTTCTCGAAGGCCTTTTTGCCGATGGCGCGCGGCAGCACGCTCTCATCATCTTGCTCGTAATAGCGGCGGCACAACTCAACGGCCGTGCGGCCAGCCTGTTTGAACAGCTCTTCGCGGTCCGCGTGCGTGGCCACCACGGTGCCGTTGCCCGGCAGCGAGAGGCCCAGCGCCTCGGTCAGGCAGTTCATCGAGTTGGCCGTGAACATGCCCGAGCAGCTGCCACAGGTTGGGCAGGCCGAGCGTTCGACTTCGGCCAGGTCCGCGTCGCTGACCTTGCTGTCGGCGGCCATGACCATGGCATCGATCAGGTCGAGTTTTTTGATCTGGATGGTCTGGGTGCCGGGCACCGCCAGCCGCACCTTGCCAGCTTCCATGGGGCCACCCGACACAAACACCACAGGGATGTTCAAGCGCATGGCGGCCATCAACATGCCGGGGGTGATTTTGTCGCAGTTGGAGATGCAAACCAGCGCGTCGGCGCAGTGGGCGTTCACCATGTACTCGACGCTGTCGGCGATGATGTCGCGGCTGGGCAGCGAGTACAACATGCCGTCGTGGCCCATGGCGATGCCATCGTCCACCGCAATGGTGTTGAATTCTTTGGCCACACCACCCACCGCCTCGATCTCGCGAGCCACCAGCTGCCCCAGGTCCTTCAGGTGCACATGCCCGGGCACAAACTGGGTAAAACTGTTGGCAATGGCAATGATGGGCTTGCTGAAATCGTCGTCTTTCATGCCAGTGGCGCGCCACAAAGAGCGGGCACCGGCCATGTTGCGACCAGCGGTGGAGGTTTTGGAACGGTAGGCGGGCATGGTGGCGAGGGGTCCAAAAAGGGGGGGTTGCAATTCCAGCGGGGATTATCGCGCACCCCCGAACAGCCCAGACCTCACCCCGCAGGTTTCAGGGTTTTCGGCGGGTGAACCCCAAGTTGTCGCGCTGGCGCTGAAGCCGGTCCTCTTTACGGCGGTTTTCACGCTCCACCACTTTGCGGCGGGTGTAACCCGAGTGGTCCGCCCACGCCCACCAGACCGCAGCCAACACAAAAGGTGACAACACCCACCACCAGTCCCAAGCAGCCACTGGCCCCCACGCCATCCACTTCATGCCCAACAACACCAGACCCAAGGCCAACAAAACCATCAATTGCTCCTGTAAGGGTTGAAGTATCGGTTGCAACAAGGTGTGATCGCAAGCCCCACGCAAGCGCAGGGTCGTTAAAATGCATGCAGAATTTACTGGCATTTTTCAACACCGTCCAACCGAGGATACCCCCATGAAACGCGCGCTCCTGATCTTGACCGCCAGCACCGTGCTGGCCATGCCCGCCTTCGCCGATGAAGCCTTGGCAAAATCCAAAAACTGCATGGCCTGCCACGCCGTCGACAAAAAGCTGGTGGGCCCAGCCTACAAAGAAGTGGCCAAAAAATACGCTGGCGACAAAACCGCCGCCGAC